>DAIUCB010000070.1:0-11416 GCA_036846385.1 Bacillota bacterium
TTAAACTAAGAACGCTATGTTCATAATACAAAAATTTAAGACGTTACATATAGTACTAAGAAAAAACGCCGAAGCAATTTTGGAGACAACTGAGGAATAATGAACAAAACGCTCAAAATATAAAATGCAGTAAAGTTAATCAACAATACAATAATACTTTATTCAAAGCTTGTGGAAAATTAGAATTTGTAAAAGAACTTACAATCGGTGGAAAGAAACAGATAGTAGTTAAATAGATAAAATAACTTTTGTAAAGTACCAGAATCCAAAAAAACGCTTACGCCATACAGTATATGTAGCGGGTGTTTTCGTAAGTTAAAATAAAATTAAAGGAATTGTGACATTGTGACACTAGCTTGACAAGTTTCATTTATCAAACAAAAAGGAGGTGAAAAGATGGAGGTCTATGAACTTAAGTTAAAGGTATTTTTATTAAAAGACATAGCAGTAGATAAAGCTTCAGAATCAATTGCACAGCTAATCGACAAAAGTTTGTTACAGACCGAAGAAATGAAAACGTTTCATAAGGAAAAAAGGTTTAAATTTTATACTTTTAATACTTTTTATCCGCTTGAAACAGAAAAAATGTATAAAGGAGGTAAAATATATTCTGTATTAATAAGGACTGTTGATGAAAAATTAGTAAATCATTTTAAAATTTATCTTAAAAATGAATATACAGATAAATTAAAAGCTTTGACTATTGAGTTAAGGGTAATACCGAAAAAAATTATTAAAAAAATATACTCATTAACACCTTGCATTGCAAAATTCGACGGATATTGGAAAAACAAATATAGTCTTTCGGAATACGAAGAACGCATGAAAATTAATCTGATTAAGAAATATAAAGAATTCTATAATATAGAGTTAGATGAGAATTTTGAGCTTTTTAATCATATTGAATTTTGCAATCGCAAGCCAATATCAATACCAATAAAAAATGTTAAATTATTAGGAGATAAAGTTAACATTCACGTAGCTGACAATAATACTGCTCAGAATTTGAGTTATTTTGCTATTGGAACGGGATTGTGTGAGCTTAACAGCCGCGGATATGGATTTTTAAATTATAAATATTTATAGCAAGGAGGTGATGATTTTGCTTACAGATATTATGCAAACATTTTCAAAAATGTATAGTGAGTGCGGAGACCATCTCATAACTGATAATTATAGATTGGATGAAGGTACTTATATATTAGTCAGTGAAGATGGAACAATAAGGCAAGAAGATGTTTTGGAAATAAGTAAAAAAAATTATGATGAAGTTAATGCGGGAAAATTTGTTGAGAAGGATTATCTTAGTAAGTTGCTTGATATGAATAAACCTATCGATAAATCTAAAACAATTCACAGCAATAATTATTTTTCGTTTTGGATTAAGAAAAATAATATAAAAGAAAAATTGAATAAAGAGACAATTGAAGAATATTATAATATCCTTTTATACCCAAGGCTCAAGTACCTTAAATCAGAATTGTATGATATGGTTGAAAATGATATAGGTGTACCTGATAAATATATTATAGAAAAGAATAGAGACTGGATTCTTGAAAATATATTTAGCTTACTTGATATAAATCATATAAATTATGATAATAGCTACTTAAAAATATATTTTGATGCAGATATCAAACAGTATGAAAAAGAGAATAAAAGGTATATGCTTCCAAATGTATACAATTCTGCAGATTATAATATAAAAATTAATGACATAATATTCGGAATGCCTAATAATAACATGGGGTTGAATTCAAAAAAACCATATTTAATGAATAAAAGCAGAAAGGTTTCTACTCCATATTTGATTTCTCAAGACGAGGTATTAATGCAGAAAAAATTATTTGATTATCTATATAATTATGCAAATGATGGTAAAACAAATATCTATGTAGATGATAAAGTAATCGATGCTGTTAGTGATACTTATTTACTGGACAGGGCCTTTTCCGGGAATTTTTTGAGATTAAAAAAAGGTAAGGAAGTAGAAATTCATGATTATGACAATATTGTTTTTTATTCCCCGGAGTTAAATAATTTTGAATTGAAACAGGTAATAACAGTTAATTCTGTATTTAATTATTTGGATAAAGAAAATTTGAATTATGGAAAAATCTATAAAATAAGTGACTTGCAGAATTTTATCAATGCTTTATTTTTTAATAAATTTCTTGTAAATAATTATTTTACGGATCCAAAGGATATAAGGCTGAATGACAGTGTTATAAAAGAAGAGCTTATCAAATGCAGAATAGGGTATTTTAACTGGTTTTATAAAGGGAATATAAATGTAATAAAATCATTATTTGAAAAAAGTTCATTAAGGTTAATTAAAAATTCTGTTAGTAATGGATACAATCCTAAGGCTTTAGAACAATTTAATTTAAGAGAAGCTATTTTAGATTATTTCGGAGGTGAAAGAAGAATGGCAGAAAGGTTAGACAGCGTTTATGAAGAGTTGAGAGAAAAATTAAAAGGCAAAGAAATAAATTCATTGATTAATGATGACGAATATTATTTTGCTCTGGGACAAATTACATATTATTTATTGTCTAAAAATAGATCAGCAAGTAAAAAACAATCATTAATTAATCCGATAATTAATTGCAGTAATTATGAGATTTTATTGCAAAAAATAAAAGCTTTATATAAAAAATACAACTATGATATAGAGTTTTCACAATTATCATTAAAATTTAATTATCTTTACAGTATGATTTTAAGATATATACCGGAAAATAAAAAGGTTAATGATGATATTCTGCTAGCAGGTTTTTTGTCCAAAAATATAATATATGAAAAAGAAGGAGAAAAGTAAAATGATGAATAAAAGGGTATATGGTGTACTTGGTATTAAATCTATTATGTCGAACTGGAATGCAGATTTCAGCGGTTACCCAAAGTCAATTTCAACAGGAGAAGTATTTGGCAGTGATAAAGCGTTTAAGTATCCAATAAAAAAGATGTGGGAAAATCAAGATGAAAAGGTTTTATTCATTAAATCATTCAAAATTGACGAATCTGATAAAGAGGGAACTGTTTTAAGACCGAAATCTTTAGGGGAAAGATATGAGCAGATATTTGGAGAAAAGGTAATAAAAGATAAAAAAGACAAAAAAGACAATAAAAAGGTTTTAGAAAATTTATTTACAGCAATTGATGTAAAAAATTTTGGCGCAACATTTGCAGAGGAAGGAAACAATATATCAATAACTGGAGCTGTGCAAATAACTCAGGGGTTTAATAAATATGATGGACACAGCGTAGAAGAACAGCAGATATTATCGCCTTTTAGGAATTCCAAAAATAAAAAGGATAAAGAAACAAAAGAAGAACAGGAAGATAATTCATCAACACTGGGTAGCAAAATTGTTAGCAATGAGGCTCACTATTTTTATGGTTTTTCAATAAATCCGCTAGTGTATAAGGAATATGAAGATATGGGAGTAACGGATGGATATAGCGAAGAGGATTATAAAAAATTTAAGGAAGCATCTCTTGTTGCTGCAACATCATTCAATACAAATTCAAAAGTAGGATGTGAAAATGAGCTAGCAATTTTTATAGAGACAGAGAAAGATTTATATTTACCGGATATGGCTCAATTTGTAGAGTTTGAAAAAGGTGAAAATATTTCATTAATTAAATTATGCTTCGATAATTTAATTAATGAATTACAAGATAAAATAAAATCTGTTGAAATATATTATAATCCTTATACTACAAAAATTGAAGGTAAAATAGAAGGGGCAAAATATTTTAATATATTTACCAAAACAGGTATTTAACTATGGAAATATTAAAATTTAATTTGAGCGGAGAAACAGCATTTTTTAAAAAACCTGATGTTAACACATACTATTATTTCACATACGGTAACATTCACAAGGTTGCATTATTGGGAATAATAGGTGCGGTTATGGGGTTAAAAGGATATGCTTTTCAAAACAAAAATGATAGTTATCCAGAATTCTATGAGAAATTAAGGAATTTAAAAATATCTATTTTACCAAATAACAAAAGAGGATTAATATCTAAAAAAGTTCAATACTTTAATAATTCGGTAGGTTATGCTTCTCAGGAGGCAGGAGGAAATTTAATAGTTAAAGAGCAATGGTTGGAAAAGCCCAATTGGACAATATATATACAAATTGATGAAAAGTATTCAGGCAATGAAATAAAAGAAAGATTCATAAACAGAAAGTTTGTATATATACCTTACTTGGGTACAAATGATCATTATGCAAATATAACTGATGTCGAAGTCTTTAAAGAAAGTGACATCCAATTTATCAAATTGTGTGAAGTAAAAAGGATAGATAGTATATTTTTAAAGTACAATTTTAATATAGTGGATTATGATATTTTGAGTTTTTTGGATGATGATTTTGATGATGATATATGCTGGAAATATGAAGAATTCTTGCCCGTAGGACTTGATATTGCAACTAATCAGTATATAAAACAACCGTTTATTCAGACAAACATGAAGGTGGAATCAAAAACAGATACAAATATTTATAAGGTTAAAAATAAAGTTTTACAATTTTTCTAACAAAGGAGTCGGAGAATGTATTTTGATAATGTTGAATTATTTGATTATGAGAACAATATTGATAATAGGGATAAGCTTTATGCGCATAAGTGTAATGATAATATAGAATCGCTCGAAGAACATATGGATTTATGTATGCATTATCTCAATAAAATCATATATGAAAAAAAGCTTGACAAGATTTTTATCAATATTGAAAATAGTATTTTTAAAAATTCGAGTGTTTATGCGGTAAAACTGTATAAAGAAATGTTTTACAATGCTGTATATTGTCATGATTTGGGCAAAAGCAATCCTGATTTTCAGGTTATAAGGTTACTGAACATGAATTTCAAAGAATCAAAAAAAAGTAATCCAAAACATTCTCTGACTTCCTCCGTAATTTATTTTAATTATTATTTCAATAAGCTATATGTTTTAAATAAGGATGAAGAATTTTCTTTATTATTGTTAATTCTAATAATAAACAGTTACGCAATAAGCAAGCATCATGGCTATTTGGATGAACTGATTAAATACTTGGAAGATTTAAGAAATTTATTAAATGATGAAGATAAACCTGAATATGCAAACTGTTTAGATAACAAATTTGTATTATTAAAGAGGTTAATCAATAATATAAGTCTCAGTAAAACAGCAGAAAGTATAGAAAAAAGGGAAAAATGGATTTTTGTCGATCTGTACATATATTCAAGAACGATATTCTCTATGATTGTTACTTGTGATTTCTATGCTACATCACATTTTCAAAATAATAAAGAAATTTCCGATTATGGTTTGATTGATGATATTGATAAATATATTAAAATATTTGAAGAGACCGAAGTGAGCAAAAAAATTTCAGAAGCCAGATTGAATGGGATTAATAAAGTTTACACGGATAATGATATCAATAAGCTTAGGACAGAAATATTTCTGCAAAGTGATAAGAATTTGACCAAGAACATTGATAATGATATTTTCTTTTTAGAAGCACCAACGGGTAGCGGTAAAACGAATATGGCTATTAATTTGTCATTAAAGTTAATTAAACAAAACAAGGATCTAAATAGGATATTTTATATTTTCCCATTTAATACCCTTATAGAGCAGACAAAAAAGTCTTTGTACGATGCATTTGACGGATCTGAAGAAATAAAAAGTAATATTGCCGTAATTAACTCTATAACATCTATTAAGACGTATGAAGATGATTCCACAGGTATAACTGTCGGATATGGAGAAGAAAAAATAGATTATGAGAAATCTCTTTTAGCAAGGGAATTTATGCATTATCCACTTATAATTACAACACATGTTAAGCTTTTTAATATATTATTCGGAACGGACAGAGATTCTGTATTTCCGTTGCTTCATATTGCAAATAGCGTATTGGTGCTGGATGAAATTCAAAGCTACAAAAATGGCATTTGGAAAGAGTTTATTATACTGTTGAAAATGTATTCTAAGCTGCTAAATATTAAAATAATTATTATGTCTGCTACATTACCGGATTTATCTATATTAAGTTATGATAAAGGTAAATTTTGCAAATTGATTGATGACAGAAAAAAATTTTACTATAATCCGTTATTCAAAAACAGAGTTGAGCTGGATTATTCTTTGCTATCAGTTGAAAAAGAAGAGTTAGTAAATAAATTGATACAAAAAATATTTGAAGAGTATAACGCTGTAAAAAATAAAAAAACTCTAAAAAATAAAATTATAGTTGAGTTTATAAGGAAAATAAGTGCAATTAATTTTTATGAAACTATTAAGAGATTTTCATATGAAAATAATATTGATGCAGAAATATTGTTGATGACAGGATACGACAGCAGGCATGAAAGAGAAAAAATTGTAAATAAATTGAGAACAGGAAATAATATAATTTTAATTGCGACGCAAGTTGTTGAAGCCGGTGTGGATATAGACATGGATATTGGATTTAAAAATATTTCAATATTGGACAGTGAAGAACAATTTCTAGGGAGAATCAACAGATCATGCAGAAAAGAAGGCTGCAAGGCATTCTTTTTCAATATGGATGATTCAACTAAAATATATAGAGATGATGTCAGAAATACTAAGGAATTTACATTAATAATGGACAATATAAAAGATATTTTAAAAAACAAAGATTTTGATATTTATTACCATATGATAATTGAGGAAACAGATAAATCAAAAAATAAGGAAAATGAAAAAAATATTGAAAAATTTAGGACTGATATGTTAGGGTTATTTAATTATGATAAAGTTGAAGAATTAATGAAATTAATTGACGTGAAAAATAAATTTACTTTATTTTTAAATTCAGAAATTGAAGGCGAAGATGGCAATATTCTTATAGGAAAGGATATATGGAAAGAGTATTGTGATATTTTGTCCGACAGAGAATTATCATATGCAGAAAAAAGGGTAAAATTATCAAAAACCATGGAAAAAATGGATTATTTCACATATGAGGTTGATGATATAACATTTTCGTATAATGATAGAATTGGTGATTTGATTTATATTGAGGATGGGGAAAAGTTCTTGGAAAATGGTAAATTTAATATTAATTTGATAAAACAATCTGATAAATTTGAGATACTTTAAGTTGATGATTTGAGGGAGTCAGTGACATGAAAATAAATGGAACCTTGATAAATTACTATTTCCATTGTAAAAGACAATGCTATCTGCATGCCAACAGGTTGAATTTTGAAAATGACAGCGAAGATGTGCACATCGGAAAGGTGTTACATGAAATAAATGATCAGAGTGAAGAAAATGAAGTATCAGTTGATAATATAAAATTGGATAAATTAACTCAGGAATATATTATTGAACTTAAAAAGTCGGATGCAGATATTGAAGCCAGTAAATGGCAGCTTTTATACTATTTAAAAATATTAAAGGATAAGGGTATAGAAAGAAAAGGTAAATTGATTTTTGATGAGAAGAATAAGCAAAATAAGAAGATATTAATTTTTGAATTAACAGAAGATGATATTGAACAATTAAAAATTTTAGTTTCCAATATAGAACAATTAGTAATGTCTGACTCAGTTCCAGATGTTGAAAAAAATTTAAAATGTAAAAAATGTGCTTATTATGAATATTGCTATATATAGGGGTGATTACAGTGTCAAGAAATACTAAATATCTAGTAACAATGGGTGAATTAAAACGAAAGGATAATTCACTTGTATTTATTAATGACAATGGTAACAATTACATTCCAATAGAAAATGTACGAGAAATATATTGCTTAAATGAAATCTCTCTAAATACAAAATTGCTTGATTTTCTTGGTAAAGCAGGAGTAGTTGTACATTTTTTCAATTACTATAATCAATATTCTGGAACCTATTATCCTAAAGAATATTTAATAAGCGGGAAATTATTAATTAAACAAATAGAAAAATATAACAATTGCAGGTTGGATATTGCAAAAGCTTTTGTAAAATCAATTTCAATAAATTTGAACGAAGTTTTATATCATTATTACAGACATGGTAAAAGTGAGTTAAAGGATTATCTGGATTGGTTGAAAAATAACTCTCTAGTTTTAATTGAAAGGGCAAGAAAAATAGAAGAATTATTGTTTGTAGAAGGAGAGATCTGGAAAAAATTTTATGCTTGTTTTAACATGTTCTTATTGGAAGACTTTTGGATGAATAGCAGAGTGAGAAGACCTCCGGATAATCCTATTAATGCAATGATATCATTTGGTAATTCTATATTATATACAAAAACAATAACAGAAATTTTTAATACACATCTAAATCCTTCAATTAGTTATTTACATAGTCCTTCTGAAGGTAGATTTTCATTAGCTTTAGACATAAGCGAAAGTTTTAAGCCAGTTATAGTATTTAAAACGATTTTTGAATTAATAAACAGGAAAATGCTAAAAGCCAATGAACATTTTGATAAAAAATTGAACTATTGCATTTTAAATGAAAAAGGCAGGAATATATTTGTTCAAGCATTTGAGGAACGGTTAAATGATACATTTATGCATCCTGCATTAAGAAGAAAGGTTTCTTACAAGACAGCTATAAGACTTGATTGTTATAAATTAATAAAGTATTGCGTAGAGGATAAACCTTTTGCTTCTTTTAACTATAAGGAGATGATATAATGATAAAAAACAGTTATAATTTTAATTATGCATTTCTTATGTATGATGTTAATGAAAAGAGAGTACACAAAGTATTTAAGATTTGTAAAAAGTATTTTTCGCATCATCAGAACTCAATATTTAGAGGAGAAATTTCACCTTCAAATTTATTAAAATTAAAAAAAGAATTAAAAGAAATAATTAATCCGGAAGAAGATTCATTAACATTATTAAAGTTCATTGGAAAAGGCAGTTTTGCGGAAGAAGAATTAGGGAAAAAGAAAAATTGCGAAAGTTTAATTATGTAATTTTCCAATGATAAATGTTTACTATAATGAAAATTGATTGAAATTTAAACATCAAATTTGTTTTATCAAAAAAGCATATTATATATTAAAATCATTGGAAAATTTTTTTAGAAGCTTTAAAATACAACATTATTTTATACAATAGCAATTTAAATCGGCTATTTTGCTGTAGATGAACATTAACATTAGATGTATTGAAATTGGTTAAAGAAAGAAGAATTCCTCCAAAGCCGTAAGATGAACATTAACATTAGATGTATTGAAATGCCTTTCCTCAAGCCTAGCACTGTTTTGTTCAAGCGATGAACATTAACATTAGATGTATTGAAATTGATTTCTCCTTTCATAATGGTCTTATTGAATATTGATGAACATTAACATTAGATGTATTGAAATGTTTATCTGATAGATTTGCAGAAAGTACAATAAGAAGATGAACATTAACATTAGATGTATTGAAATAAATGACCCAGTTTATAATCCTCCACCAACAACGGCGGATGAACATTAACATTAGATGTATTGAAATCCTGTTCCTGTTGTCGAAGAAGCATTAGTTTCTGGATGAACATTAACATTAGATGTATTGAAATTCTAACAGCTGCTGTTTTTCTTGTATTTGTAACTCGATGAACATTAACATTAGATGTATTGAAATTTATAGTACACATATTAAAACTTGTCAAGCATAAGATGAACATTAACATTAGATGTATTGAAATAGTGTAGTTGATATATTACTATGGCCAAGGCGTTCCGATGAACATTAACATTAGATGTATTGAAATATCCATTGATTACTGAAATTATAATTATCAACATAGATGAACATTAACATTAGATGTATTGAAATTTTCCTTTAATAAGTTTTCCTCTAATCGTAACGTAAGATGAACATTAACATTAGATGTATTGAAATGTTATTATATTTGATGAAGCTTATTTAGATTTTTTTGATGAACATTAACATTAGATGTATTGAAATTCATAACTTGTCATAATTCTTTTTTTACGTATATAGATGAACATTAACATTAGATGTATTGAAATCCGATTATGGTTTTTATAATCGGTGCCAATTTACTAGATGAACATTAACATTAGATGTATTGAAATTTGAAATTATTACCCTCAAATGACAAAATAAATTGCGATGAACATTAACATTAGATGTATTGAAATTAATTACATGCATCTGTATCTATCTTGTTATTGAGATGAACATTAACATTAGATGTATTGAAATACTGATGAGAATAAAAGCAGAAGAGATTACGCACCATGATGAACATTAACATTAGATGTATTGAAATTTAAAAAATTCTATATTTGATGGTATTGTTGTTAAAGATGAACATTAACATTAGATGTATTGAAATGGATAATGTCGAGCATTATATTAATTCTCTTAAAGATGAACATTAACATTAGATGTATTGAAATAATTAAATGTTAAAGTTGGTTCCGGAGTAGTAGCAGATGAACATTAACATTAGATGTATTGAAATCGAAGGAAATGAAGCTCTTTAAAAGAATTATTCTGAGATGAACATTAACATTAGATGTATTGAAATGATAGACAAAAAAAAATTCCTTAAAGGTGAATTTGGATGAACATTAACATTAGATGTATTGAAATGGTGAATGTTTTGAAATAGGTACTATGAAAGAGGTAGATGAACATTAACATTAGATGTATTGAAATAACGATATTCCATATCCAGTTTTTAATATTAGATATGATGAACATTAACATTAGATGTATTGAAATTAATTACATGCATCTGTATCTATCTTGTTATTGAGATGAACATTAACATTAGATGTATTGAAATGATATGTAGCCGGAGAAAAAATATTTTTAATGACAAGATGAACATTAACATTAGATGTATTGAAATTGAAATTCTTTATAGATTAAAGTTTTATTTACATGATGAACATTAACATTAGATGTATTGAAATTAACCTACACCGAATATGCTCGCATCTTTTGCAAGGATGAACATTAACATTAGATGTATTGAAATAGTGATTATCCTTATCAACTGGAATCGGCAATACATGATGAACATTAACATTAGATGTATTGAAATAATATTTAAGACAATTAGAATCTATAGATAAAAATAGATGAACATTAACATTAGATGTATTGAAATTTCAAATTCATTTTGACCACAGGCTTACCATTCAATGATGAACATTAACATTAGATGTATTGAAATCCTTGCCTGCTCCGATGAAAGGGCTCTGGTTTAATATGATGAACATTAACATTAGATGTATTGAAATTAGGTATACCGGTGATAGCACTTACTGCTCTATCAGGATGAACATTAACATTAGATGTATTGAAATTGTCTCCACGGTCCGGAGTAGCAGTTACCCCTAAAAGATGAACATTAACATTAGATGTATTGAAATGCGGTTCAAGAGTAATGTACACCACTCATA
>DAIUCB010000071.1:0-11249 GCA_036846385.1 Bacillota bacterium
AAGAATACATAAGAAACCAGCTCCATGAGGATATAGTAAACGACCAAATAAGCTTGAAAGAGTATATGGACCCGTTTACGGGTTAGCAGGTAAAGAAAAGCAAATAGTCAACCGCTTTAGCGGTAGCAAGTAAATCTATGCGGTTGGCAAACTATTCAGTGAGCCTTAAGGCTCAAGCCAGTACTATGCCCTTATAGGGCAAGAGCAAACCATCGGCTCGCCGGTGATCATGATTTAAGAGAATATAGTAAATGATTAATTTTAATTACATATAATAAAACAGGAGGTTTAAAATAAAAGTATGTATAAAAATATTTTGTTAATTATATTAATATTAACCTTTTTTAGCAGTTGTAAAAAGTTAGATATAGAAGATAAAAATACAGATGTTTTAAATAACACAAATCTGCAAGATAAATCTTTAGAAAATAATAGCAAACCAAGTTTGTATTCTGACTTAGAAGAAGCGATTTCCAATGCAATTATTGATAACAATATTGGGAAATATACTGAGGGCGAATACCAAACAGAATCTCATGTTAATTTATGGATTGATGAAAGCGATGAATTTGTGACGGTTTATACTGTAGCATTATACGCTGAATATACTTATAAAGCCCAATTACTCAAAAATGTTAGCGGAGGTCATAGTGCTGTTTCTATTACTTTTTCTAAAGATAATGGTAATTACCGTTTAATTGAATATTGGACACCTCTTGAGGGTAATGAATATGCTAATTCAATTCAAGGTAAATTTCCAGAATCAATATGGGATAAAGCATTAGATACACAACAGCTCATTGAACATCAATTAAAAGAAACAGAAAAGAAGGCACTTGAATATTTTACAAAAGAATAGTTACTTTCAGATTGAAAAGAATGTTAACAGACGAATATCTTTTTTAAGATTTAACCCTCATAAAAGTTATAAATTTGAGGGTTGAATTTTGTTATTATAGAAACGAGAGGGATGTTATGAATATTTTTAAAGAAAGTAATAATGTGTTGTGTATTTACTATAATAGTTGCTATATTTCAACTCTTAATTTTGAATTATTGTTTAAGTAATGTGTCTTTGCATGTTTTAGCTCGTGCTAATGAGCAAGCTTATACTGAATATGCCGATAAAATAATGGGACTAAGCGGTGAAATAAAAAATAACACTTTTTTCCTATAAAAATTAAAAGCATAGAACCGCTTGATGGCAGAGGGGTAGAATACGTTACCACCGTAATAACTGAGTGGGGTTTTTCTGAAATCAGTAAAGAAGAATTGTTTAAAAAAGAAAGCTTAGAAAATAAAGTAATAGGGCCTTTAACAGAGTATCCTATCGGATATTTTTATAAGTTTATGGGAGAATATATGGTAAATCCAGACGCATATGAAATAGTATACACTATTTTTGGAATAAATCTTAGTAAGATAGAAATAGTTAATTGAACGTTTGCTTGCTTATTTTTATTTTATTAATAGAAAAATTTAATATTTTCAAGCAAGCAGGAAATGAATAATAAAAAGATAATAGGTATTGACTGGCACTATTAAGCAACAGTTGAAATAATGATATAGTGACAATAAAATAAATAGTTGAGCTTTCAATAGATGAGAGAGATTGTGTACACACCTAATGTATCAATCTCTACTCGTATTTTCATCTTCTATACTTTCGAAATTATTCCAAAAGTTTTTAATTTTGAAGTACCTAATGCCACCCTTCTTTCTGTATCCCTCTTCATTATATGTAATTGGTTTATACGATTTACCTAATACGATATCATCTGCAAAATATTTTTTATAAATAGCAATTTGTTGCAGCCCATAGCTACCTGTAATAGAGATATTTATCCTAAATCTACTCTTGAATGATTTTAGCTGATTATACTCATTAGCTTTATCAGCTTCAATTATTATGCTGAAATTTTCAAAGCTATTTTTAAATGAATATGAAAAATCATGTCTGCCTAAATATGTAATGTCGCAATCCTCTACTACATTAAAAACACCGGCAATTTTGTCACCTGCATTATGTTCGGTAACACTTATTCTCACCTCAGGATTAATTAATGCTTCTCTATTAATATTTATAATTCTAAAAATTATCATATCAGTATCTTTATTATATATAATTCTTTTTGAAAATTTAATTGAATCTTCAGGGTAAAACATTCTTATGGAAAGAACAGAAACCATTAAAGCAAAATACATTGTCGTTGTACAAGAATGCATTATCACCAATATTTTACCGACAAGTTTAATCGGAACAAAATCTCCGTATCCAATTGCTAATGAAGTAACAAAGGAAAAATAAACATAATCAAAAAATACTGTACCATTTATTAACACTTTATTAAAATGATAAACAACGGCAAAGAATAAATTAATAAGTAAATAGAAGCCTAATAATTTTGTCAATACTATTAAAAATTTCTGCTTTCTAATTTCACTAACCCAGCCATAGTTCGATTTTCTTGGATATTTTAAATTCATAGCTACCCCACATTTAATAATATAATTTTCAGTGTATATATTGTATGCCACAAATATGATATTAATAAAACAATTTTTGGTATAGAAGACAGTCATTCTGCGTTACTAAAGAATGTTGTTAATTGCCACAATTGAAAAATGTAAAATAATAATGTATAATATTTTAAAACTAAAAATTAGGAGTTCTCTTATAAAAGAAAGAAGATGAAACTTATGAAGAATATTTTAATAGTAGACGATGAGAGGGCTATTGCGGATTTGGTGGAAGTATATTTAAAAAATGAAAATTATAATGTCTTTAAATTTTATGACAGCCAAAATGCTTTAGATTGTATTAATAATGAAAAAATAGATCTTGCTGTTATAGATGTGATGCTTCCTAATATTGATGGTTTCACAATTTGTCAGCGTATTAGAGAAAAATACAATTTTCCTGTTATTATGCTGACTGCCAAGGAGGAAGAAATCGATAAGATTACCGGACTCACATTAGGCGCTGATGATTATATTACAAAGCCTTTTCGTCCGTTAGAATTAATTGCACGCATTAAGGCTCAGTTGCGAAGATATACAAGATATAATACTATGGGTATAGAAAATGAAGATAATCTTATTGATTTTTCGGGTTTGGTTTTAGATATGAATAAACATGAGTGCACGTTAAATGAAAAAAAACTTAATCTTACACCTACAGAATTTTCAATTCTATGGGTATTGTGTTCACGCCGTGGTCGTGTTGTCAGTTCAGAAGAAATATTTTATACAGTTTGGGGGGACAAATACTTCAGTAGCAGTAATAATACCGTTATGGTTCATATTAGACATCTGCGTGAAAAAATGAATGATAGTGCAGAACACCCTAAATATATTAAAACAGTGTGGGGGGTAGGATATAAAATTGAAAAATGATTTTTTTGAGTTGAAAAGAAAGATATTTTTTAAGGTCATATTAATTGCTATTGCAGCGCCACTTCTTGGAGTATTGATCCGGAACCTTTTGATAGATGGTATTTTCCAGGATTCATTTGCAGAAAATTTTATTAAATTTTGCCAAAGCTCCTTGGATCTTTCATACTATGAGGCACTGAATATATATAATCAATTATTTAGATATAATAAAGTTTGGTGGCTGGCTATAGGCTTATATATCCTCTTATTGATTGTTTTTTACTATGCTCTTTCACAAATTACAAAATATTTCAATGAGGTAAGTATAGGTATTAATCAACTGGTAGACGAGTCAAATACCGATATAAAGTTATCTCCCGAAATGGATTTTATGGCAAATAAGCTCAACAAAATTAAAAGTATTTTGGAAAAAAAAGAACATGATGCCAAGGAGGCGGAACAACGAAAAAATGATTTGGTTGTTTACCTCGCCCATGATATTAAAACACCTTTAACTTCAATTATCGGTTATCTAAGCCTTTTGGATGAAGCTAAAGATATGCCTGAAGAGCATAAAGAAAAATATATCAACATAACTCTGGAAAAAGCATATTTCTTAGAGCAACTTATTAATGAATTCTTTGAAATTACAAGGTTTAATCTTCAAACTATCGTTTTGGATAAAGAACAAATTAATTTAACATTTATGCTCCAACAGATTGCAGATGAATTCTATCCGATAATTGCACCTCAAGGAAAGAAAATAATTGTTAATATTGCTGATGGAATGACTTTATTGGCAGATGCAGACAAGTTAGCTCGTGTATTTAATAATATCCTAAAAAATGCAGCAGCCTATAGCTATGACAACAGTATCATAGAAATTTCTGCTATTCAACAGGATGACAATATAATAATAAACTTTACTAACCAAGGTAAACCTATTCCATTTCAATATCTAGATACAATTTTTGAAAAATTTTATCGTTTAGATTCTTCACGTACTACTGATAAGGGTAGTGCAGGATTAGGATTGGCAATTGCCAAGGAGATTGTTAAAGCACATGGCGGAAGTATTTCAGTAAAAAGCGATGATGTAAAAACTACCTTTGTGCTCGCTTTACCCTCATCATAAGGAAATCTTAAGATCTCTATAAGCTAAAATTAAAACATCACTCCTTTTTTTGTGGTTTAATAATTTCGGAAGGAAGGAGTTGATATTAATTATGCATAAAAAAATAAAAATTAAGTATGCCGGAATCTGTTTTTTTATTATAGCAACAGCTTTGCTGATAATAGGAATGTATAAAGCTGCTAATCATTTTTTACCCATTATAATCAAACAAGGTGATGATTTTTTTACAATATTGAGTGGTTCAGACTATAAGATTCCATTTCTGCCGGATTCTAATGAACAGAACAGCAAAAAACCTTTAAGCGATAAATTATTTAGTCCATACGCAATCTTAGTTCGACTTAAAGATCGTAAGACAGTTTTTGAAACTAAAAGTCAAGATATTATCTACCCTGCATCCCTGACGAAAATAATGACTGCAATAGTAGCCATTGAAAATATTCCCGATATACATGATACTATTGTTCTGCCATCAAGTATATTTTCAGACTTATATTCAGCAAATGCATCGTTGGCGGGTTTTTTACCCGAGGAAGAAGCTGCGGCTATTGATATTCTTTATGGAGCATTGTTGCCAAGTGGTGCGGAATGCTGTATTGGATTAGCCCGTCATATTGCCGGTTCAGAACAAGAGTTTGTTAAAATGATGAATAAAAAGGCGAAAGACTTAGGCATGGATAAAACTCATTTTGAAAATACAACAGGACTTTATGAAGACAATCATTATACTACTGTTAAAGATATTTCTATTTTACTTGAGTATGCTCTGGAAAATGAAACTTTCCGTCGGATTTTTACGTCAGAGAGGTATACTACTTGCAGTACTAATCTGCATCCGAACGGTATAACATTTTATAGTACAATGTTTGTTAAAATTGTCAAATCTGAATTCAGCGGAGGAAAAATTCTTGGTGGAAAAACCGGCTACGCAGGCGACAAAACCGGATTGTGTCTCGCTAGCTTGGCAGAAAAGGATGGAAGTGAATATATTTTGATAACTGCAGGTGCGGATGGTAACAGCAGTACAGATCAGTATCACATCATAGATGCATTTACAGTTTATGATAAATATTTGGAAAATAAATAGGCAATATGGTGTTAGCGTACAGTGGGTAGCGTACAGTGGGGACGGTCCTAAATGTTACCATTTGATATTAAATTAGTCTGATGCGATAAAAAGATTAATAAAATGGGACAGTTTGTGTACGTCCCCACTGTCCCTTCTGTCCCTTGTCTGTCCTTCCCACTTAGAACTCAATAAATTTTGGAATCACTCCGTTTAATGATTTTACTTCATTAAACAAAGATTTTATATCTTTTTCCTCGCCAAATAATTGTAAAATAATAATTCCATCTACCGAGCATTGACTTTCATTTGTTTCGTGAAATCCAACTCTTGTTTTTATATTACAACCATATTTCGTAAGAATATCTTGAAGATGTGGCGCTTTTGCATCCCTACCATTTACTTTTATTGCCATAATTGAATTCATAAAGTTATCTCCTTGTATTTTATTTTTATTATTAATATCTATTATATATTAATATACCCCATTATTAAATCTTGTAAACTATTTATATTTATTTTCCTCTTTATTATGATTATATACATATATTACAATTAAAGTTTTTTTATTATTTTCTTACCATTCAAATAAACCTTTTACAGTATCTTCAACACTATTTATTAAAGTCGATTTGTAGCTATCATTAAGTTTTTAAAAATGGGACAGTTTAGGCATGTCCCCACTATACAAAGTAAGCGTTTGTGTGGTACTATATACATGTAATTCCTTTTCCAAATAGGGGAATTATTCTAGAATTAAAAAGTATCCCTGTATTTTTATGGGTTATGGAGCATCACAAGCAGCGGGTATATTTTACTTGGAGGTTATAGTATGAATTATGAAAATGACTTGGAGAAGGAACCGGTAGAAATTGCTGACGGGATATTTTGGGTTGGTTATACTGACAGTAACAGAGGGCTTCATTGCAATCCGTATCTGATTATAGAAGGGGATGAGGCTGTATTGATTGACGGCGGAAGCCGTGATGATTTTAGCAGCGTTATGTTAAAAATATTAAGAACCGGAATAAAGCCGTCACAAATTATGCGACTGATATATCAACATTATGATCCGGATATTTGCGGAAGCCTGCCTCAGTTAGAAGCTATTATAAATAATAATGCTCTTAGGATAATTTCTAACTATGAGAACAATATTTTTATCCATTACTACTCTTCAAAAACTGACAAGCTTGATTATCGTGATTTAAACGGTCATTATGACTTTGCTACCGGCAGACGGCTTGAATTTTATTTAACTCCATATTGCCATATGCCCGGCAGCTTTGTAACCTATGACACTCAGACAAAAACACTGTTTTCGAGCGACATGTTTGGCAGCTTTGATAACCAATGGACATTATTTCTGGAACTGAATGATAATTGCAGAAGCTGCCAAGACAGCAGAATATGCTCTCAAAATGCTTCGGTATGTCCTGTCAAAGGAATAATAAGATTCCATCAAAATACAATGACATCTAATTTGGCTATGGCAAATGCTCTAAATGTAATTGAATCGCTGGATATGGACAGAATCGCTCCTCAGCATGGCAGTATTATATCTTCAGAAGATGATATAAAAGCAATTATAAGGCATTTACGCAAAGTCAAAAACATAGGCATTGACTATTTTCTGTCGGAGGAATACCAATGAATAATCAAAACCTAATGCTGCAGAATATTTTATCTTCCATCCCTGACGAACAGAAAGATTACCTTTTAAAGGTCTACTCTCTTGAAAGCTTTGCTAAGGAAGTTGACTATAATCTGCAGAATGAATTGCTGATGCGCTTGATATTAGAGCATTCCGCAATAGCCGGTCGACTTGAAATACTTTACAAGGAGCTTGCGCACAGCGAGGAAATGCTCGTAGAAGCACAGAAAATAGCTATGCTCGGACGTTGGGACGTTTACCGCAGCTCGGGCAAGATGATTTGGTCTAAATCACTGTATGAGATCTTAGAGATTGACTCTTCCGAACAGGCATCTATGGATTTAGTATTTTCTCGCGTTCATCACGATGATTTCGAAATTGTATTTAAGCTCTATAATCAAATGTTCAATATTAATGAGCCATGGACAATAAAATATCGCTTAATAATGGAAGACAAGCGTATAAAGTGGGTTCATCTTCGGTGCAATCCAACAATAGACAGCAAAGGTCATATTATACATTACTATGGAACTATTCAGGATATTACAGAAATGAAAAATGCCGAAGAGAAGCTGGAAAAATACAATCAGCATCTCGAAGGACTCGTTGAAGAAAAGGTTCAGGAAGTTTCCGCTTCGCAAATGGCAACTATTTATGCACTTATTAAGCTGTCCGAATCGCGTGATGATGATACGGGTACACACATTGAGAGAACAGCCGGCTTTTGCAGATTATTAGCTCAAAAAGCTCGCTGTGTTACAAAATATGCAGATGAAATTGACGAAAAATTTATAGAAACAATATACAAGGCGAGTCCTTTGCATGATATCGGCAAGGTTGGTATACCCGATAATATTCTATTGAAGCCGGGGAAGCTGACTGATGAGGAGTTTGCAATTATGAAGACACACGTCCAAATAGGATACCAAACGCTCGCCAAAGTCGGACATCAATATTCAATGAATGAATTTCTGAAGATGGGAATGGATATAGCATTATACCATCATGAAAAATGGAATGGCAGCGGTTACAATGCCGGACTTGCGGGAGAACAAATACCGTTGTCAGCAAGAATAATGGCGGTTTCCGATGTCTATGATGCATTGCGGTCTAAAAGAGTTTATAAGGAAGCCTTTTCGCATGAAAAAAGTATAGAAATAATTGTTTCCGGAAAAGGAAGTCATTTTGATCCTGAGCTTGTAGACATATTAATTCGGACTCAAGAAGAATTTAAAATACTGTACAATTCAATAAAGTAATTATTAAATAGAATATTGAGGGTGACAAATTGCACAATCAAATGAAAATGGAGGGATGAAGCTGTGAATTATGATTTTACATTAAAAGAAACTGATGGCAAGGATGTTTCTTTAAAGGATTTTAAAGGAAAAAATGTTGTATTATATTTCTATCCAAAAGACAGTACATCCGGATGAACTTCGGAAGCCTTGGAGTTCGTGGAACACCTTAAGGAATTTGAAAAAAATGATACAGTTATAGTAGGAATAAGCAGAGATAGCTTAAAATCCCACGCTAAGTTTAGAGACAAATACAATATACCATTTTTGCTTTTGAGTGATGAGACAGAGACAGTACACAATTTATTTAAGGTTATGAAAATGAAAAAGCTATATGGAAAAGAATATTTAGGAGTCGAGAGATCTACCTTTATTTTTGATAAAGATGGGAATTTGATTAAGGAATTTAGAAATGTTAAAGCAAAAGGACATGCAAAAGATGTGTTAGATTGGTTAATCGGGAGACAGTCTTAAACTTTCTTAAACTGTCTCACACTGTTGTCACATGATTCACACAATATGAGGAGGTAAGTATGATAAAGGAATTTGAAGGAGTAAGACCTGAAATAGATGAAAAAACATATATAGCAGAAGGTGCAATAGTTATAGGCAAGGTCAAAATGGATGAATATTCAAGCATTTGGCACAATACCGTTGTCAGAGGAGACGTAAACAGCATAAAAATAGGAAAATATACAAATATTCAAGATAATTCTGTCATCCATGTAGCAGATGAAAATCAAACTATTATGGGAGATTTTGTTACGGTTGGTCACGGAGCAATCATTCATGGATGTACAATCGAAGATTATTGCTTGATAGGAATGGGCGCAGTCGTTTTAAACGGTGCTGTGATTGGAAGAGGAAGTATAATCGCTGCAGGAGCAGTAGTTAGGGAGAATCAAATAATTCCCCCGTTTTCGATGGTTGTGGGAATACCCGGAAAAATAATTAAAACCCTTCCTGAAAATATAGATTCAGCCCATGCACAGGCAGTAAAATATAAAACACTATGGTCAGAAAGATATTAGTGCAGTGGGGACGGTCCTAAACTGTCCCAACTGTACTGATTGAAGGACTGACACCTTATAATACTGTGCATAACTAACAGCTATTCTTCTTACAGTATCTCCTATATCCTCAGTATCTATTTTAATTAAAATATGAACATGATTTTTCATCAAACAATATGTATATACAAAAAAATTTTACCTTTTCTTTTGCTTTAATTATACTTTCAATAAACTTCTCATAGGACTTAAAAAAATTTTCCTTTTATCTATTACTTTTTGCATTACATGATGTATTCCCGGTTCAATTTTAAATCTTGCACTTCGCAGCATATATCCTCCCATAATATTGTATAATATTCATATTAAGCTCCGAATATCCTTAAAATACTTTTGTTTGCCAAAACTCAAGACGTCCGGATAATGAAAGAGCTTTTTAATATTTGGTGCTCTGATGCGGATCATATAAATTCCCCCCTTTGCTAATTAATATAGTGCAAAATGATAAATAATAATTATTCTTTCATATAATACATTGCGAAAGTTCGTAATAATCACACAAATATTATAAATTTTTTTTAAATTATTCATTTACTTGATTTATCTAAATTATTCGTGGTAGAATTTAATTATCTTAAATAATATTTAATGATTTTTACATTATCCTTGATATGTTTTCGAGAAAATATTAAGATAGATAAATTTTTGACAGTATTTGACGAATTATATAATAAGGGCTTTTGCCCGGCGTTCAACAATTTCAGTGGGGGTATTGGCTATGGATGAAAGAAGTAATAAGCAATTTTTTGAAGAGCTCTGTGACAAATATTATGAAAAGGTTTTTTTGTATTGTCTCCATCTTGCAAGAAGTCGGGGGCTTTCATCAGATTTTGCTGAGGAATGTGCTCATGATACGTTTTTGGAAGCAGGAAAACAAATTGACAAGCTAAGAGAGCACCCAAACGTTCAGGCATGGTTGTATGTTGTTGCCAGAAACCATGTTTGCGGTTCTATAAGAAAAATTCTCAGGAAAGAAAAGCATGAAATAAATATAAATTATATGGAGTTTGATATAGCAGATGAATCGGACTTAAGTCTTGAGGAATTATTTGATTATAAAATTGATGTGGATAAGCTGTGCACAAAGATTATAGAAGCTCTCGACGAAAATGAATATGAATTATATATTGACTATTATAAAAATAAAATACCGGTAACAAACTTATCAAAAAAATATAATATTTCTAAAACTGCTCTTACTACAAAAGCTTACAGGCTTAAAAAGAAAATCAAAATAATCGCAAGAGACCTTCTGAATAATTTAAAAAATAATTCAGAAAATTTTTAAAAAATTTATGTGATTATCTGTAACTTTTGCAATGTATATAATAGGGAGAAAAAGAAAGGAGAAAATCTTGAAAACCGAAATGAATAATTCTCAAAATTTTAATACAGAAAGCCACAAATATATTATAAGTAAAATTCTTTCCGAAAGGGAGAACGATGAGCAGGCGCTTGAAAAAATATACAGAATTCTTAATGAAGCTTCTGAGGCAGATGACTTGACAATGGATACAGACTTAATTGACGAATGCATAAAAACTATCGAAATGTTAGAGGGAAAACAAGAATATATATCACAAGAAAAGTTGCAGGAAATGAAACAATCGGTAAAATTAAAATATGCAAGTTCTGAAGATAAGGATTATAA
>DAIUCB010000072.1:0-11138 GCA_036846385.1 Bacillota bacterium
AGCAGAATATTCCTATGATTCACAGAGAAATCCAGCAACCATGACGTATAATAATGTGACTTATTACTATCACCTAGACGGTCATGGCAATGTAACAGCAATGACTGATGCTGCTGGTAACACAGTTGCAGAGTACAGCTATGATGCGTGGGGTAAAATCCTCTCACAAAGCGGTAGTATGGCAGCTATCAATCCGTTTAGATATGCAGGATATAGATACGATGAAGCTACAGGGCTGTATTATCTCATGGCAAGATATTATGACCCGGGTGTAGGAAGATTGTATACTGCTTCTCCGCGTTGATAATATGGAATCTCTGTTAAAGGTAATGAAAAAGTGCTATTATGGTTTTGACAGTAAAGATATTAGATTCTATAAATTAAACATCCTTTTTTTTCGATATTATTAAATCAATACTACTTGACATTTTCGAAATTTTGCAATATAGTTATTAAAACGACCGCTCGTTTAATTATTTGATTGTATTTAGTATGAGGTGAGAAGATGTTGTCGCATGATGAAATAAAGAAAATGTTTGAAAGGTATGGTAATGTAATGCGTACGTCAGAACTCATTGCTTCCAGACTTTATTATAAAGATATTCAGGCGTTGTTGAATGAGGGTATTATTGAAAAACTCAAGCAAGGTTATTATCATCTTGTTGATGAACATGATACAAGTGAAATAAATATCATAAAACGAATTTTTCCAGATGCCATTCTTTGTATGAATACAGCGTTGTTTTATTACGGTTACAGTAACCGTACCCCCTCGGAATGGCATCTGGCAGTCAGTAAGGATATATCAAAATATAAGATAAAAATTGATTACCCATTTGTTAAGATTTATCTGTTTGAGCCACATCTGCTCGAAATCGGACTGACTGAAATAGAGATTGAAGGAAATATCGTGCGTATTTATGATAAGGATCGTATCATTTGTGATTGTCTGCGCTATATGGGAAAGATGGATAAAGAAGTATTCAATAAAGCCATCCAAAAATATGTGAATGACCCTAAGAAAAATATCCCGAATTTGATGCAATATGCAAAGTATTTGCGCGTGCAGAAAAAAGTAAAGGACTTGATAGGAGTGTGGCTGTAATGGCGGATATAGGTGCCTCTATTTTAGCAAAGCTTAAAAACAAAGCAAAAGTGTCCGGTATTAGCTACCAACAATGTTTGCAGCTTTTCTTTCAGGAGGAATTTTTGCGCAGATTGTCAAAATCTAACTACGTGGACAATCTTATACTGAAAGGCGGTTTGTTTATCTACACCCTTACCAACTTTGAAAGCCGTGCAACGATTGATGTGGATTTTTTGCTTCGACAACTGCCAAACTCGGTTGACGATGTAAGAAAGGTAATTGAGGAAATCATTAATACTGATACCGGTAACGATTATATTGCAATGACAACCGGAAGCTTTGAAGAGATTTCACCGCAGCGTAAGTACAAGGGGATCAGTACGCAGATTATCGGTAAAATCAAGAATGTGCGTGTGCTGTTTAATGTGGATATTGGTGTTGGAGATATTATTATACCGAAAGCTGAAAAGAGAAAAATTAATACGCAACTTCCCAATTTTGAGGTGTCGGAAATCAGCACCTATTCGATTGAAAGTACAATCGCTGAAAAGTTTGATGCTATTTTGCAGCGGTTTGAACTGACCGGGAGAATGAAAGATTTTTATGATATTTACTACCTTTCAAAAACATTTGATTTTGAAGGTATTAAACTTCAAACTGCAATTTTTGAGACCCTGCAAAATCGTGGAACCCTGTATGAAAAAGATAGTTTTGACCGCGTTACACAACTTGGCGACGATACGGATATGCAAACTAAGTGGAAGTATTTTTTGAAGAATATTAAAGATGAGTCTCTTGCTTTTCCCTTTATAATAAGCGTGATTAAAGTTTTTCTTGAGCCCGTATATAATGCAATTGTTAATGAATCGGAATTCCAAAAGATGTGGGATAGCAGGAATCAAATATGGAAAGAGCAATATACTAATATTACAATCCGTAGGGAAGAAAATAAAAACAGAGGCATAGTAAAGCAGATTAAAAACTCCTGAAAGATTAATGAAACATTATGATACAGATCGATTATTGTTGATGGAACGGTTCATAACGAGTTATTTATACGATATACAAATATGGTGATAACATATGATATGATAATAATAACAACCTGGACATAGGAAAAAGATTCAGCAGCAGAGTTAATGATTCAGTAGCATATATATTTTCCTATGTATGGAAATAAATATCTTGTAAAAATGATAAATTCTGATATAATAAGCACATGAAAATATTGGAAACAGCTAATGAGATACTGTGGTAACCATAACAGCAGAATATTCCTATGATTCACAGAGAAATCCAGCAACCATGACGTATAATAATTTAGGAAACGGTTCCACTTATGCAATACAAAGTGCATGGACAATCAATATCAGGAACAACTTTATAATTTGTAAGGAGGATGCTATGAAACGATCTAAAATTATTTATGTATTGATTATATTACTTATATCGGTTTTGACAGCTTGCGGTATTAACAATAAAATTAAAGATACTGACAATAACGTTGTTGACAATAATGTTGCAGAAGATGACAATACAAACAAAGAGGTTATTACAGATAATGATGATTCTGACGAAACTTCGGAAAAGCCATTTGAGCCTATTGTAATTAACACGGATATTCCCCCAACCTACAGTGTAGTTGAGGGTTCAGTGAGAAAACTGGCAGGCAATTCTTATACTTTTTATAATTTGAATTGGTCCACTTTGAAATTGTCGCCTTTTGACGAAATACATGCAGGTGCCTATTATATTTCTATTCCTGAATATTTAGAGTTTAATATAGACACTTCATTTTCAATTATTCCTTGGGATAATTATAAGTTCTCCGGGCTGCCTCCATCTACCTTTGTAGAATTAGCATTGAAAGCAGAGAAGCTCGGTACTTATGATGCGAAAAATATTATACGAAGTAATGGGAATGTGGTATACAAAATATCTGATACGGAATATATGTTTTTACAAGGGGAAATTTATCCTGATGGTGATTTGGGTAATTGTTGCGTCTTGGTATTGAGTTTTACTACCATTCCTACTTCTGAAGATTTGGATGTTATGTGTAACAGTTATTTAGCTTCCTATGCCAACGACAGTGATTTATGGAGAGTGGATTTAGACCGTAATTCATTATATTATAGTATATATGCTTATTTGTCAGACTACAGGCCAAAAAACTATATTGCAATCTATTGTCCCAGATATCCATTAGATTCATGGGATGAGTTTAAAATGACTATTACAGATTCTACGGACAATATTTTTGATGATCTAATTACATTAGCTGATTTTCCGAAGGTAGATTTCGAGGAATATATTTCAGAAAATGAATATGTACCATATACCTTAAACTATCGCCGTGTTAATGAAGAAGATGAATATCCACAAATATATAATTACAGGATATATCAGATTGCTGAAAACAGATACCTTCACTTTTACTTTTCTCATTCAAGAGGTGTTGGGGATATGAATAGTCAAGGATATTTAAATAATAAATAAAGACAAGGATTCCAATAATAGGCAGGGTATGACAAGGTGATGGGGTTGTTGACATCAAGCTACGTAAAATCAACGAGATAAATTGATATAACAATAAATAATGTCCCCATGATACTCCTGAGCCAAATGATTTAGTAAGAAACAGCCGGGGGTGAAACTTCCAAATATCATTACAGCGGTGATAAGGTCATTTATGGCAATGTAACAGAAATGACTGATGTTGGAGGAAATACAGTTGCAGAGTACAGCTATGATGCATGGGGGAATTTTGTTGATAATAATTTTAATAAGAATCCGGATAGAAAACAATCTCTTTAATGAAAAGAATACCTGTTGTTTCAGGTGATACAAGTGATACTTCATATCTACCTAGACCGGGAACCTTTAATTCAACTCTTATATTATTGTCTGTTTTATCTATTATTTTTATTTCTATTCCATTTTTTGTTCTTAACGCTTCTGCTGTATGAAGTTCTATGTTTTCATTACTAAATATTTTTTGAATATCTCCATCAATTAAGTTTGGACACATTACAGTTACAACATCTATAGCGTTGCCAAGCCATGGCTGATGACCTTTATTCCATTGTTCAAAAAAGAATTCATCTTTGTATACTGCTTCTCCACGTTGATAATATGGAATCTCTGTTAAAGGTAATGAAAAAGTGCTATCCGGTACAGAATATAAAGATATTGCAATATTACTAGCTTTAAGATCCGGACCATATTCAATGAATGCTGTTATAGGGAAGCTCGAAGGTGACACAGCTCCGGGTACAGTTGCAAATATTTTGTTATCTATAACATCATAATTAATAATTGATTCAAATATAACTTCATCAAACCAAACATCTGCATAATCTGATGAATAATAGCTATTTTCAATTACTCTTTCACCCCATTTTACTGTTATATTTACCTTTCCTTCATCTTCTACAATTCTAGAAGTCACTTTCTTGTTTATTATCTCAATAGGATTTTGAATATTAATTTCAGATAGCTCTTTGGTGTTTAAAACATGTATTTCCTGCTGCAATATACCTGTTCCATAGGCATTAGTCAAAGTTATTATTACTTCATCATTTCCGTCTAAATTAACGTCTGCAAAGTTTAGTGAGGGGGCATAGATTGGATTCGTCACATTAATCCACGGAAAAGCTTTAATTTTAGCTTTAGCTTCAACAATAATTCCATTATACAAACCATTTTCAGTTTTATTAGCGTATAATTTAACACCATCAGCATCAGCAATTATAGCTTTATTTTCTGAACTTATAAATAAATCTGTTTGTACATCTGAACCGTCAATAATTCCTACTGCTTTTGGATTAGCAATTAAACCTATTCCAACTACAGTTACTATAACAATTGATATTATTAATATCCTGAATTTAGGTTTTTTATAATTTAGCATGTTTTTAATCCTTTCTTTTAGATTACCCTCACCAAAGGCAATCGAACTACCATTTAATATATTCCTTCCTACAGCAAGAGATAATAATGATGTAGCATAAGGCTTTTTAAAATCATTGCTCATTTTTTTCAGTACTCTTTCATCACAGGAAAGCTCCATATCTGTGCTGTTTAATTTAAATGCAATCCAAACAAGAGGATTAAACCAATGTATAGATAATATTATGAATGCAAATATTTTAATGATATGGTCTTTTCTATTTATATGTGTTTGCTCATGTAGCAAAATGTAACTTTCTTCAATTCCGAGATTAACCGGTAAATAAATTTTTGGTTTTATAAAACCAATAACAAATGGTGTTTTAAGATTTTCAACCTCGTAGATATTTTGTGTTACTAATTGTGGATTCTTAAGATGCCTTTTTAAAACCTTTGAGACTAAAACCGACATTGAGGATACAATCGAGTATGCCATAAAAGTCAATCCTCATTTTGCAAACTTTTCACGGTATTTTCCTATCTTGGGAACTCCAATTTACAATCAGCTCATAGATGATAATCGCTTAGGTGACAGCGGAGAAAACAGCTTTTTCAGTTTGAATTCTTCCATAAAATATGATATAATGTCTAACGATGAAGTGAATGAAGCTTTAAGTAGAGCATGGAAAAAATACTATTTTAGACCCTATAAAATGTTTGACATTATTAGAAGCATCAAGTCTTTTAGAAAATTTATTTGGATAATCCGATTAGGGTTATCTATTTTAAAGCGTTTTTAGAAAGGAAGTATATTATGAGCGTATTTGAAGTCATTGATCGTATTCAAGAGTTATCTCCATGTGCTGCGGTGAGATACAGAATAAAGAGGATTCTCAAACAACAAATTGATTCGGAATTGTTTGATGAATTCTACAACAGCAAGTGGGTTGAACTATTGAAAACAAACCAACTTGACGATGGTGGATATGGGAGATTCCATTCTCAAAATTCTAAATTAAAGCAAAAATTTCCTACCACAGAAAGAGCGATTGATTCTATAAAAATGTTAGATATTCAACGCGGAAATTCTCTGGTAGATAAATTGTGCGATTATATGGAGAATATATTACAACATAAAACCGATTGGCCTGATGGCTTTGAAGGTAATAAGTGGTACAGACCAGCGCAACCATTATTTGTATCTTCCAAACTGTCAACATTTGGCTCTGACTGCAACGAATATGTCGCAATCTTTGATTGTTGGCATACCATCTTGAAAGAAGCTTTTTCGGACGGTAATTACAACACAGATAGAACTAATAAAATATCAAAAGAGTTATTAGGGTGTAGTATTGATGGGAGTTATATTGGACTGAACTCAATTTATCTTATTGAGTTTTTGGGTAACATGCAAGAAAAAATAAGCGATGATTTAAAGCTTAATTATTTGAAATGGTTACATTATAATGGAAAAAATATATATTATACAGGAACCGTATTAAATCAACGATTCGATAGCAATTATTCTGAAATGTTTAAAGTCTATTTTCTTCTTTCAAAATTCTCGTGTTTTTCAACTGAATTTGAAGAGGAATTAGATTGCTTGAAAAATAAAAGATCACCAGAAGGGTTTTGGAATTTTGGTAAAGATTTTTCATGTCAAAAATTATCGGACGATTGGAGAAGCCAGGATAAAATGAATATTGATCATACTATTATGGCATTACTTTTACTTGCATGATGGAAAAGCCAAAGATTAGACATTACAAGGGAATATCTGATACGGAATATGACAAGGGCATGACAAGGGGACGGGGTATGATAAAGGCAGTTTGTTTATCTATACCCTTACCAACTTTGAAAGCCGTGCAACGATTGATGTGGACTTTTTGCTTCGACAACTGCCAAACTCGGTTGACGATGTAAGAAAGGTAATTGAGGAAATCATTAACAGAGGCAAAGTAAAACAGATTAATTAGTACAACAGCAATAAAAACAGCAGGGGTTCATTGATGATATGAATCTCTGCTGTTTTATTCTTATAATCATTAATCATATAATGTTAATAAAGAGGAATAAGCTTATCTTGAGAAATTAATGTACAGCAGATATAAAACTTAAATAATTATTCTTGACAAATTCGTTTTGCAATTGTAGAATGAAATCGACAATAAGAATTATAAAAATGTGAGAGGTGTAGAATGAAGGCTATAAAAAGATTGCCGGACAGTGAACTTGAAATAATGATGGTAATTTGGGAAGCATGTAAACCCGTATCATCAGCTTATATTATGGAAAAACTCCAGGGAGAGAAGGATTGGGCACATACAACTGTTCTAAATTTCCTCTCTCGTTTAGTAGATAGAGGATTTTTGGAGATATCAAAGCATGGTAGATTTAATTATTACAATCCATTAATATTTGAAAAGGAATATTTGCAGAAGGAAAGCAAAACATTTTTGGAAAAAATGCATAAAAATTCTTTGAAGAGCTTGGTAGCATCTTTATATGACGGAGATGCAATAAGCAAGGAGGATTTGGAAGAGTTAAGTAAATATGTGGATGAGGTTTCAAAATGATGAACTGGTTTTTTAACCTGCTTTTTTTAAGCATTAAAGTTACTCCTATTATAGTATTATTGTTACTATTGAATCCGGTGCTGAAAAGAAGATATTCTGCCAAATGGCTGTACATATTGTGGGTAGCTGTTTCCTTACGGCTGCTATTACCATTTTCATTTCAATATCAAATACCGGCATCATTCAAGGTACCTATATCAGCTACAGAGAGATTGATATCATCAGCTCCTGTAGCCGAACATATATCAAAAATCAATTTGATAAATATAACCGATATATCTAAGACCGGTGTTGGTATCGGAGAAATATTTTGTGTAATTTATCTTGCAGGTGCAATTATTTGTTTAACTCATGAAGTAGTTTCTTATATTGGATTTAAGCGAAATGTTTTAAGATGGAGCAGTAAGCCATTAAATGATGAAATTAAAGCAATATTGGAAGTCGAGAAACAAAGACTGAAAATAAAACAAAATATATCTGTAATAATAAGCAAAAAGGTGTACAGTCCGATGCTGATAGGATTGTTTAAGCCTAAACTGGTATTGCCCTCGGATATTTATCCGATTGCAGAATTAAAAATGATATTATCTCATGAACTGGTTCATCTTAAAAGGCATGATATATGGTTCAAGGCAATTCTAATGGCTGTTGCTTTTATACATTGGTTCAACCCTGCTGTTTACTTTATGGTAAAGCAAGCTAATAAAGATATAGAGCAATCTTGTGATGATTGTGTTTTAAAGGAAGCTGATGTTGAAGAGAAAAAATTCTATTGCAGACTTTTTCTTAAAATGGCCATAGCGAATAATGAGGAAGAACCGATTTTTACAACTAATATAGTAAGCAATAAGGAAAATCTAGAGCTAAGGATTAAGAATATTTTTGATAATAAAAAGAAAAAACCGGGGATTTTAATGCAGGCTGCTGTAATGCTGTTATTGATTGTATCCGGTACAATAATTGTTGTCGGCGGATCGGAACAAGCATTAGAGCAGGAAGAAAATCTATCTTTTCAAAGGAATTCTTTTAATGAATTTAATGGAATTATAAATGAAAACGTAGATTATAATATATTTAATGAATTGAAACATAAAGTTGGTAAGGTCAATGATTCAGATTCCAAGGATATATCTGTAAATAATGAGTATATATCAACGAAAGCAAAAAACAGTGATATAATCACTGCCAAAACACAGGAAAAAAATATTGCCATTGATGATAAAGCCGAAATTGTGATTGTTGATTTAGATCAGTTAGAAAATAATGAAGATGAATCTTATAAGCCGGAAAATTAATGTTATAACGATTATAAGGGGGAATTGTCTATGATAAAAAAATTAGGAATTTTGTTATCAACTTTAATAATAGCGACCTTTATATTAATACCTACTAATAATGTAGAGGCTGCAAGCAGTGTAAGAGTTTCATTGCCAACCTTTAAAGTGAACCTGAATGGGGTAAATATTGACAACAGCTCTAGTATGTATCCATTGATTGTATATAATGAGATAACCTATTTCCCTATGACTTATTATGACAGCAGGTTTATGGGATTGGAAAGCTTGTGGAACAGTGATTCGGGACTTACGATAGCAAAAATCGGTGTGAATTGGGAGTTTCGCAAGTATGAAGCACCATTAAAAAACAATATGATCTATAACGCTCAAATAGCTACGTTTAAAATTACTGTAAATGGGAAAAAAATTGATAACAGCAAGGAAAAATATCCGCTGCTTTTGTTTAGAAATATAACCTATTTCCCATTGACATGGAGATTTGCTGTTGATGAATTTGGTTGGAAATATACCTTTGACCGGTATAATGGTTTAGTTATAAATTCAACCTCCAATCCGCCGTTTGCAGGACAATTGGAGCTGCCGATTGTAACCCGTGAAAACGGTGAAAAAGGTGCATTTACTATGGCCGGAAACTATTTTTATTACGAAGGATCTAATGGAATAATATATCAGGTTTCCGTAAGAAACCCGGCAACTATGAAAAAGGTTTATCAGCTCCCAAAGAGCAGCTATGGTTCTGCATTTGTTTATGCAAACCTAAAGACGGAAAATGGCAGAGCCTTGCTCGGGTATCATACCGGCGGAGCAACAATGGGTTCCAATCATCTTATCTGGCTTAAAGAGGACGGCACTGTCGAAGAGCTTGACAGCGGCTATTCAGTGATGAAAATATATGATGATTACAAAATCAGGATAAATCAAGGAGTTCCTCCTTTTCAAAATAATCTTCAGATAAAGAGTCCTTATGACACAGATTATAAAAGTGTGGGAAATGTTGATTATCTATACGGATGGATTTGGTCATTTAATAATGATACAAAATCTTTTGGCGGGAAACCCAGTGAAGATTTATATTTAATAAATGATAATATATACATACTTGGGTATTACGATAAAGAAAAGCCTGATTCTACAACCGGTATTTATAAGGTTAATATCAATACAAATGAAACGGAAAGAGTTTGTGAGGAATCAGCTTCGGGCTTTAAAATAATTGATAACGAGATATATTTTACCGGCTCAAACAATGAGCTTTATCATATTCCGATAGAGGGAGGAAATGCAGTAAAAATAACAAGCGAAGCTGTAAGTCATTTTAATGTGCTGAATGAAAGCATTTATTATTCATTGAAAGATAAAAATAATCAGCTTTATATTTATGGGAACAATGAGTCTGTAAATCCGGGAGGTATTTTAAAAAGTCTAGAAGTTCAAAATGGCTATATGGTTGCGGTATTTGATAAATCAAGTGAATCTCAATATAAAATGATGATTTTTAATAAAAATGGCAGAGCAATTTATAAAACCATTGAAAATGTACTTCTTGTTCGTATAGAAAATGGCAAAATTGTTTTTGTAAAGGATAATTGAGATAATTTTAGAAATATGGGCATAATAAAATAATCCATTAACCGTTAATGTAATCAAGGATTAAATCAGTTACCGGAATTTTGTATTTACGATAATCATTATCAATATAAATTATTATGTTAAAGGGTGAACAGATGAAAAAAATAGTATTGATACCTGCTTATAATGAACAAAATAATATTGCCGAAGTTATAAATGATCTCAGAGAAAATGCCGGTGATTTCGATTATGTCATTATAAATGACGGATCTACAGATGATACTATTACCTTATGCCGTGAGAAGGGTTTCAATGTAATAGACATACCGATTAATTTAGGTATAGGAGCAAGTGTACAGACCGGGTTTATATATGCATTGGAAAATGGTTATGATATAGCTGTACAATTCGATGGTGATGGACAGCATGAAGCAAAATATCTGTATAAAATGTATAATGCATTGATAGCAACTGATAGTGATATGGTTATCGGTTCAAGATATTTAACAAAGGAAGGGTTTCAATCTACGGCGCTTCGGAGGATAGGAATTAGATTTTTATCAAGATTGATTAAAGCTTTACATAAAAAAGAAATTAAGGATGTCACATCAGGTCTTCGTATGATTAACAAAAAGGTTATGTCAGCCTTTGTTGATTATTATCCATATGATTATCCGGAACCGGAGACAATAGCTTTTTGCATCCGTAAAAATT
>DAIUCB010000073.1:0-11126 GCA_036846385.1 Bacillota bacterium
CCATGATGGACAACCTTGGCGTCGCCATGAACGCAACCAGCATTCAGGCATATGCGCTGGCCAAAGGACTGGACTTCACCTGGAGCTCGGCGTCGCAGGCACAGAAGGCCGAAGTTGCAATGCAGATGTTCTTTGAGAACACGGAACAATATGCCGGCAACTTTGCTCGGGAATCCACGGAAACCATAACAGGCTCCATTGGTCTTTTTCAAGCCGCCCTTGGCTCATTTACAGCAGGACTTGGAAATGCCAATGCAGACATGACTAACCTCACAGGAAATCTTGTAGATGCTTTTCAATCAGTGGTTAAAAACATTGTACCTGTAATTGAAAATATTGTGGCTGCCATGCCTACAGCTATGGATGCCATTTTATCAGCAATAGGTGATTTGCTGCCTACACTCCTTGATACGGTCACGGAATTGTTCACACAGGTACTTAATACCATCCTTACCCTATTGCCAGAACTAATTCCTGCAACGGTACATGCCGTTATGACAATTGTGGGTGCACTAATTGATAATCTGCCTCTTCTTATCAATCAGGATTATACTTTAAATAGTAGGATTAATGTCGTAGAAAAACCGTATGAGTTAATATTTACTAATGCAGGTAGCTTTATTCCTAGAACAATAGAAAATGTTATAGAGCAGGATGCACCACAAGAATATTACAGAAATCAGTTCTTGGCGAATGCAATGGTTAATTTGAATATGATTGATACAATCGGAAGTGGAATAAAGAAGATGTTTTTGCTTCAAAAACAGAGATATTTCCCCTTACCTGACTATGATTTAAGTCAACCTGATAAAGTTAAAGTTACAATTATGGGTAAAATTATTGATGAAAATTATACTAAACTATTAATAAAGAATACGAGCTTAGATTTAAAAACAGTTATGTTTCTTGATAAGGTACAAAAGAAAGCTTTTCTATCAAAAGATGAGTATGCATATTTAAAAAAGCAAAACTTAGTTGAAGGCAGATATCCAAATATATATGTTGTATCACAAGTGGCAGAAGCAACGAGAGAAAAAGCTAAGTATATAAAAAATAGAGCTTTTGATAAAACTTATTATAAACAGTTGATTATTGACTTTATTAGGCAATATGGCTCGGCAAGCAGAAAAGAAATTGACGAATTAGTTATTGATAAATTGCCTGATATATTGAATGAAAAACAAAAGAAAAAGAAAATCAGTAATATTATTTCAGAAATGGCCAATAAAGATAAAGTAATAAAAAATATTGGTAACTATTCTAAATCTAAATGGATTTTAAATTAGAAAAGAAAATTTTCAAATTAGAAAAGATATTGCAGAATAAATTAGTATTTTCCAAGAAAATTAGTTGACTAATCATGATTTTTTTAGAAATGAATTAGAAAAGGAAATACAATTTAGAAAAGAAAAAAATTTAGGTTTATTGAAAGAGTTAAATATTCCTAATTTTAAACTAGTCGAATTCGAACAGTTTAAAATTAAATGCTGGTTCTAATACTTTTATATTATCGCTTAATAAAATTGCACGAAATCAACTTAAGTCATTAATAGATAATTAACTTCCAAACAGAAACGAAGATGAATAATTAAAGATAATGGGGATAGAATAATGATTGTTTTATGTTCCTTTAACTTCATTTGAGATTCCAGTTTATGTAATCTTTACCATCAGTTTATCTGTTGGTTTTGAATAAAAGCGAGATAAGATACGCTATCTAATTTATTTATTAATAATTGGTCATAATTTGTTATATAATAAATAAAAAGGTTTTTATTTTATAATACAATGATGACCGTTATATTAAACACTTCATATGTTTATATAATTATGTTAAATACCTATGAAAATTTATGTCAATATTTAAAAGAAAGATTTTATGATGGAGAATTCAGGAAAAAGTACGAATCATAATATAGAAAGATAGTTGCACTTTTTGATTGCAGAAAATATTCAAAACAAAAGAAGGTATAATCCGCAATTTTCATTCTTCCTGAAAAGGAAATAATCCAACTGCTTCATATACCTTGTACTTTATCATTTGATTTTCTGGAGTCTATTGAAATTGACAAATAATCTACCTCGTATTGCACCATAGGTCAATTCCTAAATATGTAAAAGAAGATATTCTAATCACATGATTTCGAGGTACTGTCAATTGTTTTCTAATGGATAAAGCAGTAATTTTCAAAAAAATTTTACAATAAAAGTATCCTATTGAGATTTTGGATACTTTTATTGTTTTTTTTAGAAGCATTTTATTTATATTTATTCAATATTAATTTCTGCATATGCATTACTTATATTTGAGGTTAACTCAATATACGTATATATTTTAATTTTGTTCATTCATAAAAGATTTATCTAAAACAATGATAACAGTTTATACAATGAATTATAATGAAAAAATTACTGCAATTTTACAATATGATTATTAATATTTTATATTTCCCCAATATAATTGCTATGTAAATAAAATTATAAACGGAGGAAATGAAATTATGAAAAAGATATTGTCGTATGTACTATGTTTAGCAATGATATTAGCATCTTTAACCGGCTGCGCATCCGTTGATGCGAGGACAACCGTACAACAAAAACAAGTTGAGTCTGCGAAAAAAATCAGCACTGAACTTGCATCAAAGATTGAAATGAATAAAAAACCTAAATACATATTCATGTTTATTGGTGATGGCATGAGCTATGCACAAATAAACTCAGCTCAGGTCTATGAAGGAAACAACACTTATGGAGAAGTAGCTCCGGAAATGCTTAATTTCACGCAATTCCCTGTAGCAGGCGTTATTACCACTCAAGATTCTACATCATTTTGTCCCGATTCAGCATCAACTGCAACTTCCCTTGCAAGCGGCGTTAAAACACACAGCGGAACAATAGGTTTAGAAGTTGATAAAAAAACAGTTGCACCTACAATAGCAGAACTGCTAAAAGCTCAAAAAAATATGAAAGTAGGTATCGTATCAAATGTAACAATCAACCATGCAACTCCTGCAGCTTACTATTCGCATATAGTGTCCAGAAATGATTATTATGATATAGCTATGCAGATGGCAGATTCGGAATTTGATTACTTTGGAGGCGGTTCTATAAGCAAAGCAACAGGCAGTAACAAAGATAAAGAAAGTGCTTATGAAGTACTAAAGAAAAAAGGATATAAAGTAGCTGACACAAAGGATGAAATATTATCTCTCAATAAAAATTCCGGAAAAGTTTATGCTGTAAGTCCTGTTCTGCAAGATAGCGGAGCTATGCCATATGCAATTGATGCAAAAGAAGGTGATTTGCAGCTTGCTGACTTTGTAAAAAAAGGTATTGATGTTTTAGATAATGAAAACGGATTTTTCTTAATGACAGAATCAGGCAAAATTGACTGGGCAGCTCATGCAAATGATGCGAAGTCTGTTATTTCAGATGTACTTGCATTTGAAGATGCTATTCAGGCTGCAATAGATTTCGGTAAAAAACATCCGTCTGAAACTCTTATTATAGTGACAGCGGATCATGAAACAGGTGGTATGACTATTGGATATGCTGCAACTGGTTATGATACAGCTTTTAACATATTAGAAAATCAAAAAATTTCTTATGTAGCATTTGATGAATTAATGAAAGATATGAAAGCACAAGATGCAGACGGTTTAACATTTGGAGAAGTTATGCCTGTAATCACTGAAAATTTTGGACTTGTTGCTCCAAACGGAATTGATGAAAAAGCAGCAGGATTGAAAGTGAATCCGTTGGAAATGACAGATGGAGAATATAAAAAGTTACAGGATGGATTTAATGAATCAATGAAAAAAGACAAGGTTAAAACTGATGAAGCATATCTTCTTTATGGAGGATATGATCCGTTATCAGTATCAATTACGCATATTGTAAATAATAAGGCGGGTATAGGCTGGACATCATATTCTCATACAGGCGTTCCTGTTGGGGTGTTTGCAACCGGTGTAGGTGCAGACATATTCAATGGTTCTTATGATAACACAGATGTGTTTGATAAATTGGTTGAGTTGACGAAAATTAAGATTGGTAAATAAATATACTGGTTTATGGCTGGATAATCCAGCCTTTTTTTAATGAAAAAATGAAAGGATGATATTTTGCATAAATTATTTGTTTTAAATAAAAAAGAATTAATTTTTATTGTGGTATTTCTTGTTTTAATTTATATTATGTCTGCAATTCCAACAGGCTTCGAAAAACAAATATATGTAAATTCTGAAGGGGTTCGCGCAAGAGTAATTTCAGTTGACAATTCGGGGATGCATAAAACAGGTATGGTTACCCAAGGGGGACAGAATTGTGAAGTTGAGATAGAAATCGGTTCTCACAAGGGGGAGAGGGTGACAGGTGTCAATTTATTTGTTGGTAAATATGAATTTGACAAGATTTTTAAAGAAGGAGACATAGCATGGGTGCTTCTGGAATTTGATGATGAAGGAAGTATCTTATATGCAAACATGATTGATTATTATAGAATAGATAAACAGATTTTTTTGATTGGACTGTTTGTATTGACTATAGTAATATTTTCAGGATTTACAGGAGTGCGCACGTTACTATCTTTTGCTTTTGCAATATTAAGTATATGGAAAATACTGATTCCTTTTATGTTAAAGGGATATAACCCTTTGCTTATAGGGCTCATTGTGGGAAATACTTTGACCGTTACAACACTTTTGCTGGTGGCAGGATTTACAAAAAAAGCATATGCGGCGATACTTAGCTCAATAGGGTGTTCTTTGTTAACAGCATTTATTGCCGTAATATTTACGCGTTACTTCAATATCGACGGCACAGTTATGCAATGGTCTGAATCATTGCTGTATGCAGGTTTCATGTCATTAGATCTCACGTCCATATTTGTGGCAGGGATTTATTTAGCATGCTCCGGAGCCATACTGGATTTGTCAATAGATATTTCAGCAGCACTGGAGGAAATAGTAAAAAATAATTCGAATATCACAAAAATTGAGCTTATAAAATCAGGTCTTTCAATAGGAAAATCAGTTGTAGGAAGCCAGACAACAACCTTGCTTTTGGCTTATATGGGAAGCTATATCTCAGTAATGATGGTTTATATGGCTCAGGGTACTCCTATAATGAACATACTTAATTCTAAAGCAATAGCAGCCGAGATTTTGCACACGTTTGTTGGATGTATAGGATTAGTTTTTGTATCTCCTTTGACCTCATTAATATGCGGGTTGTTATATGAAAAAACAAAAAAACATGACAGTCTTTATTGAAATTGAAATTCACATATAGCTATGTATCCGATTTAATATTTCCCCATATAATACTAACTTTTTGTTTTTGTTTTAATAAAAAATATAAAAAAGAATCAATGTAATAATTATAATTGTGTTCATTTAAAAAAAATTAATAAATTTAGGGCTTTTACAATTATTGACATAAATTTAACTATGTGTTAATATATGTTCAAACTATTAAAAAGGATTTTTTTATTAATAAATTAAGTATGTTGTAATATATCGCCGGAGGTATTATGGACAAAAAATCTGATAAAGTCATGCTGTGGACCAGGCAGCATATAAAAAGCCTGGAGGAGCTGCAAAACAATGGTGTTATTAGAATTAACAGAAAACATCTGGAAGAGAAGTTTGATGAAATTACGGGTTACATAGCTTATTTATATAAATGGTTTGTGGATGCTGCAGAAAAAAAGTTACCAAAACCTGATGATGTCGAGTTTCCAATCTGGTGCTCGGTGAGTGAAGAGAATATGTTGAGGCCCACCGAAGATCAGGTAGTATATGTGCTTGAAGTTGACAAGTCGGAAATCATTTATTTTGATGGAATGAAGTGGGATTATGTTTTAAATCATCACTATATACCAAAGGATGCAAAGGATGCGGAGGAATATGCAAAAGAGCTTGAGGCGAAGGGTTATGACAATTCATTTTCATTTATAAATGAAAAGACTGCCCACTTTTATCCGGCGGAAAGAAAAAAAGTCATGGACAGCTGGCACAGAATTTTTGAAATTGAAGAATGGGATATATTCAAAGTTCAGGCAAATATATGGGAAATAAAACCGGAAATGATAAAGAATATTATTTGTTATGAAAATGCGCCCCTTGGTTAAGAGGCGCTTATTGTTTTCTATGCAATAGCCTTCAACTTGTTCAATGCAGTTTGGAATATCCTTTCGGTATTTTTATACCGCTCCGTAAGCAATCATAGCATTGGCAACTCTTGTAAAGCCCGCAATATTTGCACCTGCCACATAATTGCCGTAGAGTCCGTTTTTTTCTGCCGCTTGCTTGCTTTCATTAAAAATATTAGCCATTATATCCTTCAATTTATTATCAACAAATTCAAAGCTCCATGAAAGCCTTGCGCTGTTTTGTGCCATTTCCAAAGCTGAGGTAGCTACTCCGCCGGCATTTGCAGCTTTTGCTGGAGCAAGCAGTATTTTGTTGCTCAATAATAATTTAATTGCCTCATTGGTTGTTGGCATATTAGCGCCTTCGCCTACTGCAATACAGCCGTTGTCGATCAGAGCTTGTGCATCCGCCAAATCAATATCATTTTGCATAGCACACGGCAAGGCTATGTCGCATTTGATATTCCAAATGCTTTTATCCTCAACATAAACAGCCTTAGGGAAATAATTTAAATATTCGCTTATTCTTTTTCTCTGAATTTCCTTAATTGTGTGTATTGTGTTAAAATCAATGCCATTTTCATCATAAATGTAGCCGTTTGAATCACTCATGGCAATGACCTTAGCTCCCAACTCAATCGCCTTTTTGCATGAGTAAAGTGCAACATTGCCGGAGCCTGATATGACAACTCTCTTGCCTTCCATTGAATGTCCGTGGTATTTAATCATTTCATTTACAAAATACAAAAGACCAAAGCCGGTCGCTTCTTTTCTTGCCAATGAACCGCCATAGCTTAAGCCCTTGCCTGTCAAGGTTCCGGCTTCAAATGAATTTGATATTCTTTTATATTGACCATAGAGATAACCGATTTCTCTTTCACCGACACCCATATCACCGGCAGGTATATCTATAAACTGCCCGATATGTCGATAAAGCTCTGTCATAAAGCTTTGACAAAATTTCATAATTTCCATATCTGATTTTCCTTTAGGATTAAAATCGGCACCGCCCTTTGCACCGCCGATTGATAAGCCTGTCAGAGAGTTTTTAAAGGTTTGTTCAAATGCTAAAAATTTTATTATTCCTAAATTGACAGAGGGATGAAATCTAAGACCGCCCTTGAAGGGACCGATTGCACTGCTGTGCTGAACTCTAAAGCCTCTGTTTATTTGCAGCTCACCGTTGTCGTCAAGCCAGGTTACTCTGAACATGATTTGTCTTTCCGGTTCTATCAGCCGTTCTAATACCTTGGATTTAATATACATTTGATTGTTTTGCAATACAGGCTCAATGCTGGTCAGAATTTCCTCTACAGCTTGATGAAACTCAGGCTCGTTAGGATTTTTAAATTTTGCTTCTTCAATAATTTGCTGAATGTACGTCATGATATTCTCCTTTATATATTAAATATATGTAACAAAAATGTCCTGTTAATATTTTCTGGAATTTAATTTTAATAATAATATAGACCAATTATGATATCGTGTCAATAATTACTTTCATATATTAAAATAATGAAACATATTTACATATATAACTAAAATATTAAAACAGTCCTTGCTATGTGAGTTTATAGAGAAACAGGAGACTGTCATATAAATATTTATGATATATAGAGATATTATTAAATATTTGGCGAGAAATATTAATAATATCTCTAATTTTTTAAAAATTGAAAAATTTGACGAAAAATATGTAAAAAATGGTACTTGAAAACTATAATAATATTGATATAATTATTTTAAGGTCAAAGAAGGTCAAAGTCAAAGTAAGCCTAAGTCAAAAGATGTAATATAAGGAAGTGATGATGTGTCAAAATTAAGTGATATTATTGAGGATTTTATTAAGGAATTGATGGATATAAATAATAACAGTGCAATTGACATTCAGCGAAATATGCTGGCTCAGCAATTTGACTGTTCCCCGTCTCAAATCAACTATGTACTTACAACCAGATTTAACAACGACAAAGGCTATATTGTAGAATCGAGAAGGGGCGGCGGCGGTTATATCAGAATCGTTAAAATAGAAGCATCAAAATATAATGATTTAGATAAAATTTTACAGGAAAGTATCGGTGAAAGTATTACAATAAACAAGGCTTGTGATTTAATTGATGTTTTTAAAGAAAAGGGTATAATTTCACAAAGAGAACAAAATATAATGAAAAGATCATTGAGTGACAGAGCCTTGAATAAGGTTTATTATGAAGACAGAAACAGACTCAGAGCAGATATTTTAAAGGAAATGATAATTGCAGCCATTGAGAAAGAAAAATAAAAATTCAAATGTAGGGAGATATAGAGATGTTATGTAATGAATGCGGTAAAAATGAAGCTAAGGTTCATGTAACTCATATTATTAACGGTAAAAAGACAGAAACTCATCTTTGTGAGGAGTGCGCAAAAAAGAATCAATCTATTTTTAATTCTAATTTTTCTATGGAAAATTTGTTTTCTGCAATGTTGAATAATGCCTTTAGCAGCTCCGCTTATTTACCGGGCAAAGGCTGTTCGACCTGCGGTATGACATACGAACAATTCAGGAGTACGGGTAAATTCGGATGCAGTGATTGCATCGAAACCTTCAAGCCAAAGCTTTTGCCGGTAGTTAAAAATATTCAGGGCTATGATGCTCATGCGGGGAAAATCCCAAAAAGAGCAGGGGGCAGCTACAGAGTGCAAAAGGATATAGAAAAGCTGAGAGATGAGCTTAAGCTTATGATCGATCAGGAGGAATATGAAAAGGCTGCTCAAATAAGGGATAAAATAAGAGACATGGAAAGTAATATGTAAAATATGCAGAAGGGATTGATTAAAGTGGATAACGAAAAGAATATTGTTATAACAAGCAGGATAAGGCTGGCAAGAAATTTAAAAAATTATAAATTCCCTGCCAAAATGACTCATGATGAAGCAAACAGCATTATAAGCAGCACCTATGATGTTATTAACAGCAAGGGCTTGAATTTTAATCTTTTTTATATGAAAAATCTTTCGGATTTAGATAAGAATGTATTGATAGAAAAACACTTAATAAGTCCGGCGTTAGCGGAAAATAAAAATGAGGGTGCCTTTCTTTTAAGTCCTGACAAAAAAGTGTCTATAATGCTTAATGAAGAGGATCATATCAGGATACAGACGATTAATGAGGGTATGTGTTTAAAGGAATGCTGGGATACCAGCAATAAAATAGATGATATTTTGGAGGAAAAGCTTGAATATGCCTTTGATCATGATTTAGGATATATAACTTCATGTCCTACCAATATCGGAACCGGAATGAGAGCATCAGTAATGCTTCACCTTCCTGCATTATCAATTGCAAACCAGATTGACAGACTTTTATATGGAGTTTCACAGCTGGGTGTTGCGGTCAGAGGGGTGTATGGCGAGGGAACCAAATCCATGGGATACCTTTATCAGGTATCAAACCAAGGTACTCTCGGAGCATCAGAGGATACATTAATCGAAAAAATCACTCAAATTGTCATGCAAATAGTAGAAAAAGAAAGGGAAATAAGAGCTCAGCTTTTAAAGAACAATGCTGAAGAGCTTGAGGATGAAATTTACAGAGCATACGGTATTTTAACTAATGCAAGAAGCATGACTGCAGATGAAGCAATGAAGCTGTTGTCATATTTAAAGCTTGGCAAAGAGGTTGGTTTGATAGAAAAGGTCAAGGATAAAAATCTATATGAATTAATGGTAAAAATTCAGCCAAACAATATATTATCTGTTGTTAATAAGGAATTAACAGTGAAGGAGACCGATAAAAAAAGATCGGAAATTATAAGAGCTGAATTATTGGGATAAATAAAGGCAAAATATTAGTCTATGCAGAAATAGATAAAGGAGATGAATTATATGATAAATGGATTTAATAATGAAGCAAAAAATGTTATAAATTTTGCTCAAGAAGAGGTAAAAAGATTTAAGCACAATGTACTCGGAACAGAGCATATACTTTTAGGCTTGATGATTGAGCATGAGAGTATAGCAGGAAAATTACTTAGAAATAAGCTCGATATTAATAAGGTAAATGAAATTATAAAAAATACCAGCGGCGTTGGTGAAAGAATGCCTGAATATATAACTATCAGTCCCAGAAGTAAATTTATTATAGAGCTTGCAAGGCAGTATTCAATCAAGATGGCAGTTCCATATATTGGCGCCGAGCATGTGCTTCTTGGATTAATAGATGAAGGAGAAGGAATTGGTGCTCAGATAATAAAAGCTGCTGTAAGTCTAGAAGAGCTTAAAGCTGAGCTTTTAGAAGCAATCGGGTCTGCAGAGGGAGAGCAGGAAAAAGATTCATCTGCAAATATGAGAGCAGCTTCTCAGCAGGGGAGGGCTAAGGGCACAAAAACAATTGATAAATACGGAACTGATTTAAATCAGCGTGCAAGGGAAGGAAGACTTGACCCTGTCATAGGCAGGGAAGGAGTAATCGAGAGAGTAATACAAATATTGTCAAGACGCACTAAAAATAATCCTTGTCTGATTGGAGAGCCGGGAGTAGGAAAAACAGCTATAGCAGAAGGATTGGCACAGGAAATTGTGTCGGGTAATGTGCCTGAAATATTAAAAAATAAAAGGGTTATAACCTTAGATTTGGCAGGTATGGTTGCAGGTGCCAAATATAGGGGAGAATTTGAAGAAAGATTGAAAAATGCCATTGATGAAATAATAGCATCGGGAGACATTATTCTGTTCATAGATGAAATGCACACTATTATAGGAGCCGGTGCCTCTGAAGGAGCAATAGATGCTTCAAATATTTTAAAGCCTACTTTGGCAAGAGGTGAGCTTCAGGTTGTCGGAGCTACTACAATCGACGAATATAAAAAACATATAGAAAAGGATGCTGCTCTTGAAAGAAGATTCCAGCCGATAACTGTTGAAGAGCCAAGTGTTGATGATACCATTAAAATACTTAAGGGACTGAGAGATAAATATGAAGCTCATCATA
>DAIUCB010000074.1:0-11047 GCA_036846385.1 Bacillota bacterium
GATAACCAAACTTAAAATCAAGCATTTTTTTGTCTAAATTAATGGGTTCATTATATCCAGATTCTAAGAGCCTTTTGTTTAATAATATATTCCCAACTAACTTGAGTTTTACGATTCCACGCATCTTCAACAAAATAATGGCATTCATCACACACGATATATTGATAGTTATAAGTTCTATCCTCATCATTTAATATTTTGGCTTCTAAGGCTTGATATGTCATTACTGTAATGTTAGTTATAAAGTTTTTATTAATTTTATTTTCAATATACTTTTTTAATTCTATTCTTGAGACAAGATATAATATCGCTGAATTATTAATTTGACCTAAATGCGGTGCAAAAACTTCTAGGATGAATGTTGTCTTTCTTCCTCCAGTCTGGAAATTTATAGTTACATCATCACCTATAGCCCACTTTATATATTCTTTATTAATTACATCACTAACATATCCTTTTGCCATAATATTTCTCCATTTTTTAAAAAATAAGGTTTTTAAATATTCAATACTATTAAATATTAACATAATTTATCTCAGTATACAATATACACCATATTTAAAATCTATTATGTTGAAATAAAAGTAATAATAGTGATATTTTTGATATTTATATAGATTTATTTAATTTTCAATTAACAGCAATAACTTTTATAAACTTTTGATGTAATAAATTTAAATACATTAACAACAATCTTGCTTATATTGTGGCAAAGCTATATAATGTAATCGTATTCAATAAATATTAATACATAACTAATGGAGGACAAAAATGTCAGAAATTACAGGTGAAAAAATAACTTTAAAAAGAATATTTAGTGATGAGTATTTTTTTAATATTCCAGAATATCAAAGACCATACTCATGGCAAAAAGATAATAATGACCAATTGTTTGATGACATATATGAATCTGACAGAGAAAATGAATACTTTCTAGGAACGATAATACTTCAAGAAGTAAAGGAAGTAGGGACAGGCATTATGTATGATGTTATTGATGGTCAACAAAGACTTACAACTATACAAATATTACTAGCTTGTTTGAGGGATAATGTTGAAAATGCAGATTATAGGAACTCCTTACAACAAAAAATCTATCAAAAGGCTAATCCAGTTGATGGTTTACCTGAAGTTGTTAGGTTAAAGGTTAGAGAAGAGGACTTCTTTAAAAAGTACATACAAGAAATAGGCGGTACACGCAAAATAAATTTATTTGAACCACAAAATGATGCACAAAGAAATTTTAAAAATGCCGTATTACTATTTGATGAAAAACTAGGAAATATTGAACAAGAGGACATTGAGTCGCTTATTCAACATATCTCACAACGTTGTATTTTTATATGCGTTTCTACTAAAAACTTTAATGATGCATATAGATTATTCACTATAATAAACGATAGAGGTCTACAATTAAGAAGAATTGATATATTAAAATCTAATAATCTTGACCCTGAGGTTATGCCAGATTCACACGAAAGAAAAACCTATTCAAATAAGTGGGAATCAATGGAAAATGACTTAGGTTCTGATGATTTTGAAAATCTGATATCTTTTATTCGTACAATTGAGATAAAAGAAAAACCAAAAGAAGACTTATTAAAAGAGTTTAATAACTTAATATTTGGTAAAGGGAAGCTTAATAAGGGTAAAGAATTCATTGATTACATATTACAGTATAAAAATATTTATCAAAAATTAATTTTTGATAAGGATTTGAACTTAGGTCAAAATACAGTTGCCTTTAATAATCTTTTAAATATTATGGTTGATTTTTTACCATCAAACGAATGGATACCGTCATTATTATATTATTATAAAAGATTCTCAATTTACGGATTATATGAATTTTTATTAAAATTAGAAAAAAAATTTGTTGCTGATTGGGTTATTGCTTTAACACCAGCAAAAAGAACTGTTAATCTTAATTCCATCTTGAAATCAATTGAGGAAGCAGGTAGTTATTATGATGTATTAAATAGCAATGCACTTATCTTTGATAAAAAGTCATTAGTTTATGAGCTAGAACAAGATACATACGGCAAAAGACATGCAAGATACATATTATTAAAACTTGAATATCTGGAGTCAGAACAGAATGTTGAAAGAAAATATGGCACAATAAGCGTTGAACACGTTTTACCACAATCACCTTCACAAGATAGTAAATGGATTCAAATATTCAATGATGAAGATAGAGCCAAATATACTAATAAACTTGCAAATTTAATCTTATTAAGTCATAAAAAAAACTCTTCCGCTAGTAATTATGATTTTGTAGATAAGAAGGAAAAATATCTTAAAGGTAGGATGACTGATTTAGCTAGAAGTCAAAAAATATTATCATATAATGAGTGGACGCCTATAATATTAAAAAATAGGCAAAAATCTATTTTAGACCTCCTTATAGAAGATTAATTTTATATAACTCAAAAAGGCTTACTTAATAAAATGTAAGCCTTTATTTATATTCGTTTATATATTGGTTATTAACATTAAAATACTGTTTTAAATTATTTAAAATAAACCTGCTTCTTATTGCTTCTTGGAGCAATTTCATCTATTACATCAACCAAATCCACTGTTCGAGCATTATAATACTTATTTAATTGCTGCATTGTAGAATGTCCTGTAATTCTTTGCAAAATCAATGGGTTGACATTCTGATTAACTGCATTTGTTATAAAAGTATGGCGAAATAAGTGTAGGCTTGTTTTATATACTCCTCTTTCATTACAATACTTTTTAATACTATCCTGCAATGAACTCATAGCCATTATTTCATTATAAACAGTTGGGAACAAATATTCTTCTGGGTCACCCTCTCTCATTTCAATATAATCAAGCATTACATCATACATGCTTTTACTGATAGGTACTCTTCTTGGTTTTTTGTTCTTTGTTTCATTAACGGAAATTGCTCTGTTCATCATATCAACATTTTTAACTTTTAGCTCCCTTAGTTCCCTCGCTCGAATCCCCGTACTTGCTAACACCCAAACAATTGTATATGTTCTTGTCGCAACAAAATCTTTCTTGGTAGGAGATTCTAATAATGCTTTTAATTCATCATCTGTATATATATCTTTAAATGTTTCTTGACCCTTTATAATAGGTATCATAAAGTCATTCAAAATATACCTTTTACTGATACCATATTTGATAATTGGGCTTATATTTCTTATATATGAATTCAATGTCACTGTATTACTTAATCCTTTATCCTTCTTCATATATAAGATATATTTCTCTATCAAATCTAACCCAATGTCTTTACACATCAACTCTTTTCCCGCAAAATCAATGAAATATTGAGTATGATGCTTATAACTTTTTATAGTCCAATCTGATAAGTTACGTATCTCTCCTTGCCTAATAAATTCCTCTGCCAATTCCTTAAAAGTCTTGTTTTGTGAGGGTTTACTTGTCATAACCCTGTTCTGTTTGATGTCTCCACGCTTCATATCTAACACGTCTCCTTTTTAGGTCAAAAAATAACAAATGACCGTATATGATTTTTAAAAATACTTCAAAAATCTAACACGGTCATTATAAAATCTAAAACCTTAAGGGCATTGAAATTCTAACGATTCTTTATTCCCACTCAATAGTAGCTGGTGGCTTGCTTGTTATATCATAAACTATTCTGTTTACATTATCTACCTCGTTAACTATTCTGTTTGATACCTTTTCCAACACCTCATATGGTATACGAGCCCAGTCTGAAGTCATGCCGTCTGAGCTGTTTACTGCTCTTAAAGCTACGGTGTGTGAGTAGGTTCTTACATCTCCCATAACGCCAACACTTCTGATGTTTGGCAAGCATGCAAAGTACTGCCAAATTTTGTTTTGCAATCCTGCTTTTTTAATTTCATCTCTGAATATAAAGTCAGCTTCTCTTACAATTTGAAGCTTTTCCTCAGTAATTTCGCCTAATACTCTTATAGCAAGACCCGGTCCCGGGAATGGCTGTCTTTCTACTACCTCTTCAGGCAAACCAAGCTCTCTTCCTACTTGTCTTACTTCATCCTTAAACAGCTGTCTCAGCGGCTCCAGAAGCTCAAAGTCAACATCCTCAGGCAATCCGCCTACATTGTGGTGGCTTTTGATTACCGAAGCAGTTGCTGTACCGCTCTCGATTACATCCGGGTAAATTGTCCCCTGCACCAAATAGTCGATATGACCGAATTTTTCCTTGAGTTTTTCCTTTTCTTCCTCAAATACTCTTATAAATTCATTGCCTATAATTTTTCTCTTTGTTTCAGGATCGGTAACTCCGGCTAATTTGCCTAGGAATCTCTCTCCTGCATTTACTCTGATTAAATTCATATTGAATTTTTCTTTAAATACCTTTTCAACCTGATCCCCTTCATCCTTTCTGAGGAGACCGTGGTCAACAAATACACAAATCAAATTTGAGCCGATTGCTTTGTTTACCATAACAGCAGCTACAGATGAATCAACACCGCCCGACAATGCGCACAATGCTTTTTTGTCTCCGACCAAAGCTTTTATTTTATCAATTTCATTTTGACAGAATTCTCCCATATCCCAATCCTTACTTAAACCGCACACGTTGTAAAGAAAGTTGTGAAGTATTTCTCTGCCCATCTCAGTATGCTCTACCTCAGGGTGAAATTGAACGGCATATATTTTTTGGGCTTCATTTTTCATTGCACATATACCGCAGGTCTCAGATTTTGCTGTTATTTCAAAATCAGCCGGTGCTTTTTCAATAATATCCGTATGACTCATCCAGCACAGGGTATCCTGTTTAATATCTCTGAATAAATCATCCTCTGAGGTTATTTCAAGCTTAACTCTGCCATATTCTCTAGAGTCGGCTTTTTTGACCTTTCCGCCAAGCTCCTGCGCAATTAACTGTCCTCCGTAGCAAATACCGAGAATCGGCACACCTAAGCTGAAAATTTCATTGGTTACCTTAGGCGCATTTTCTATATATACACTTGAGGGACCTCCCGAAAAAATAATTCCACTTGGATTTTTTTCTTTAATTTTATCAATTGAATAATTATATGGGATAATTTCGCAATAAACCTTTGCTTCTCTGACTCTTCTGGCAATAAGCTGACTGTATTGTGCACCAAAATCAACTATTAATATCATTATTTTCTCCTTTTTAAATTTTACTTTTCTTTAGATATTTTCATACTTAAGATTATCAAAAAAATATATTTGTGTCAATTAATTAAAAATATTTTTTTGATAAATCTAAATTAGTATTTCATCTAGCAGGTTTTTTATTTTCTGCAATATAAATATCTATTTATATTAAATAAATTAAATTAATTATCATTTCCTCTTTTAGAGTATGATTTATTTGAGTACCCTTTAACCGAGGGTTTCCCTGACTTACTCTTCTTGTTTTTATATGTTTCAATTTTATCATTTCTATCTATCTTTTCTTTTCTTTCGATTTTACGATTCCTTTGAGGTTTTTCTTCCTTTGGAATAGTGGCTGTTACCATCATAGGATATGGATTTTCCTCTATCACAGTAATAGTTTTTTTGATTAATTTTTGTATATCCTTAAGATATTGCTTTTCCTCATATTCACAAAAAGAAATAGCTGTACCACCTAAACCGGCTCTTCCGGTTCTGCCTATTCTATGAACATAGGTTTCCGGCATATTTGGTAGATTGTAATTTATTACATGCGACAGCTCATCTATATCTATGCCCCGTGCAGCAATATCAGTAGCTACGAGAACTTTTATCTCACCGTTTTTAAAGTGATTCAAAGCCATTTGTCTTGCACCTTGGGATTTATCGCCATGAATTGCAAGGGATTTAATTTTATTTGATGTAAGTATTTTTACAACCTTATCTGCCTCATGCTTAGTACGTGTAAAAACCAGGGCTGAAAAAATATTATCATTCTTGAGAATATGTACCAGCAGATGCTTTTTGTTAGCTTTATCTACAAAGTATACATATTGATTTATTATGTCAACAGTAGATGATACCGGTGTAACAGCTATTTTTATGGGGTTATTCAATATTGAATTTACAAGCTCTGTAATTTCTTTAGGCATTGTAGCTGAAAACAGAAGAGTCTGTCTTTCTTTTGGAATATGCGATATGATTTTCTTAACATCGTGTATAAATCCCATATCAAGCATGCGGTCTGCCTCATCAAGCACAAACATTTTGACGTTTTGCAGATTAACAAGCTTTTGATTTATTAAATCATTGAGTCTGCCGGGCGTTGCTATTAAAACATCCACGCCTCTTCTTAACGCTTCAACTTGCGGAGTTTGAGAAACCCCTCCATAAATTGCGCATACTTTAATATTTGTATATCTTCCATATGACATGAAGCTGTCTGCTATTTGAACAGCAAGTTCTCTGGTAGGTGTCAATATCAGTGATTTTATTTGTCTCCTTGAACCTTTGTTTTTTTGTTCATAAATTTTTTGTATTATAGGAATTGCAAATGCTGCAGTTTTTCCTGTTCCGGTCTGCGCACAGCCGATTAAGTCTCTGCCTGAAAGTACCGGGGGTATTGCTTGCTCCTGAATTGGTGATGGGCTGACATAGCCTTCATCTTTTAAAGCCTTCAATATAGGCTCTATTAATTTTAAATTTTCAAATTTCATATTTTTCTCTTTCTTCTATCTAAAATCGCATAATAATGCAACTAAATTAAACTATTTCAGATTATTATTGTTTTATTATACTATAATACCCTAATATAATTTAAAAAGCAACAAATACTAAGTTTTCTATTATTGTTAATTTTTTATCATATGTAATCTAAATATTTTTATATAGTATTAATAATTTTTATAAAAATACATTAATAATATATACTATAAAATCAAAAATCCCACATTTATTATAATTGTGAGATTCTTTTTAAAAAGTAAATTGAACTTTTAATTTTTATTTATTAATTGCTATCAAGAGCCATTCTGATGGATTTTATAAAATCATATACACATTTTTGTGCATTTTCCTTTTCTTTTTCTATGATTTCGACTATTTTGCTCCCTATAATGACACCGTCGCAGTATCCGGACATTTCCTTAGCCTGTTTGCTGTCTGAGATGCCAAATCCTACAGCACAAGGGATTTTGGCATGCTTTTTTATCTCAGTGAAAAATGTTTTAAAATCTGTTGAATAGCTGCTTCGTGTTCCTGTAACACCAAGAGATGAAATGCAGTAAAGGAATCCACCTGCACCGTCCGCAATCATTTTGATACGCTCATTTGACGATGGAGCTACCAGCCTTATGCAGTGGATGTCATATTTTTTTGCTTGTTCCTCTATCTCATCCTTTTCTTCATATGGCATATCCGGTACAATAACACCGTCAATTCCTTTGTCCTTGCACATGATGAAAAACCGTTCCGTTCCGAATGCAAAGATTGAATTAAGATACATCATTAACAAAAGCGGTGATTGGGTTTTTTCCCTCAGCTTTCCGACAAGCTCGAATATTTTAACCAGAGTTGTTTTGTTATCCAATGATCTCTTGCTTGCATTTTGAATTGTTTTTCCTTCCGCTATCGGGTCGGAAAACGGAACTCCAAGCTCAACAATATCCGCACCTGCATCAAGCATTGACAGAACCAGGTTTTCTGTCTCTTCAAGGCTTGGGTCACCTGCTGTGACAAATGTTATTAAAGCTTTTTTTCCGTTTAATGAATTAAATTTCTGATCTATTCTGTTAATATTATTTATTCTATTCATTTATCTCAACTCCCCTGTATCTTGCTATTTGAAAAACATCCTTGTCTCCGCGACCTGACAGACATATGATTATAGTCTCATCCTTTTTCATAGACGGTGCGATTTTAATTGCTGCCGCAACTGCATGAGCGGATTCTACGGCAGGAATGATTCCTTCCATTTTTGAAATGTATTCAAATGCTTTGACTGCTTCCTCATCTGTTATACCGGTATATTCTGCTCTGCCGGCAGCATGTAAATTTGCATGCTCGGGACCTATGCCGGGATAATCAAGTCCCGCAGAAATGGAATAAACCTCATCTATCTGCCCATCTTCATTTTGCAGGAATAATGATTTCATGCCGTGGAAAATTCCGGTTTTTCCTCTGTTTACAGTTGCCGCATGAAAGCAGGTATCTATTCCTTTTCCTGCAGCCTCCGAGCCTATCAGTCGGACTGATTTGTCAGGAATGAAATCATAAAACATTCCCATGGCGTTTGAGCCTCCTCCGACACATGCTATGACACAATCCGGCAGCTTTTTTTCTAATGAGTAGTGCTGCATTTTTGCTTCTTTTCCTATTATACTCTGAAAATCACGGACCATTTCAGGATATGGGTGAGGTCCCATAACAGAGCCTATCATATAATATGTGTCCTCGATATTGGCTGCCCAGTCGCGCATGGCTTCATTGATTGCATCCTTGAGCGTTGCTGTGCCGCTTGAAACTCCTTTTACCTTAGCTCCTAAAAGCTCCATTCGATACACGTTCAAAGACTGTCGCTCCATGTCGGTTGTTCCCATGTACACCTCACATTGGAGCCCGAACATAGCACATGCTGTCGCTGCTGCAACACCGTGCTGTCCTGCCCCTGTTTCTGCTATAATCCGGCTTTTGCCCATTTTTTTGGCTAGAAGTACCTGCCCCAGAGCATTGTTTATTTTATGAGAGCCGGTATGGTTCATATCCTCACGTTTAATATATATTTTAGCTCCACCCAAATCCTCTGTCATCTTTTCTGCATAATAAAGCATTGAAGGGCGACCTGCATAATTATTATACAGCTTAGTGAGCTCTTCTTTGAAGCTTGCATCATTTTTATAAAAGCTATATGAATCCTCCAGTTCATGAACAGCATTCATTACTGTCTCAGGGACATATTGTCCTCCGAATTCTCCGAATCTACCTACCTTTTTCATTTCAAGCACCTCATTATTTCTTTTATTTTATTTTCATCCTTGCAGCCGTCAGTTTCGATTCCAGATGATATGTCAACTCCGACAGGCTTTATTTCATCTATTATTGAATTTATATTTTGTGAATTTAGTCCTCCTGCGATAAAAAATTCTCTTTTAAAATCAGCTTTTTTTATAGCTGAAATATCTGCCGTCTTCCCTGTACCGCCGTATTGATTTTCCGAAAAGCTGTCTAAAAGCAACATATCAACAGGAAGCTTTGACGGTTTTTCAACATCAAAGGGAGATGATACCCTGACTGCTTTCCATATCTCTTTATCTATCAGCAATTTTTTTAGATTTCTGATATATTCTTCATCCTCATCACCGTGGAGCTGTATGACATCCAATCTCGATATATGTGATATCTGTGCTATATGTTCTATTTTTTCATTTACAAACACGCCGACCTTTTTTATCTTCCTGTTGAGCATGCCTGAAAGGGTAATTGCATCAGAAAGGTTTATCTGCCGTCTGCTCTGTGAAAATACAAAGCCTGCATAATCGGGCATATAAATATTCATGAGCATTACATCTTCAACTCTTCTTATTCCGCAAAATTTTATTTTCATATCTTCCCTCTCAATTCGCCGAAGGTTTCAGAAACACTACTGTTTTTCATGAGAGCCTCACCTACCAATACAGCATCAGCACCATAGCCTTTAATTAGCTTCATGTCGTCGCTGCATTTTATACCGCTTTCAGAAACTACAATCTTTCCCTCAGGGATTAGCTTAATAAGTCTCTCTGTTGTATGCAGATTCACCTCGAAGGTTTTTAAATTTCTGTTGTTAATTCCTACTATATCAAGCTTTGCATCCAAAACCTTTTTTAAGTCCTCTTCATCATGGACCTCTGCCAGCACATGAAGACCAAGCTCTGATGACAGACACTTAAATTCTATAAGCGTTTCATAATCCAGCAATGAAGCTATCAGAAGTATTGCATCAGCGCCTATTGCCCGTGCTTCATAAATCTGATATTCGTCTATAATGAAGTCCTTTCTGAGAATCGGTATCGAAACAACGTTTCTTACGGCAGTGAGGTATTCATTTTTCCCTCCGAAATAAAATTCCTCAGTCAAAACGGAAATTGCATCTGCCCCTGATAGCTGATATTTTTCAGCAATTTCTACAGGATTGAAGTATTCGCAAATCAAACCCTTTGAAGGAGATGATTTTTTTATCTCAGCTATTATCGAAATATTCTCTGATAATAACGACTTTTTAAAATTCCTTATAGGATGCGAAGAATTTTCTGCGAGGTTAACCATATCAGCATATGGTACCATAGCTTTTGACCTTGCAAGCTGTTCTTTTCTCCTCATTACAATTTCATCTAAAATCATAACGCACCTTCTGCTGACCTATTTGAAAAGCTTATCAGTTCATTCAGTTTTTCCAATGCAGCACCGCTGTCAATGGAGTTTTCAGCCATTTCTATACCTTCTGCAATTGATTTTGCCTTGTTTCCCACATACAACGCACATCCTGCATTCATGAGCACTATATCTCTTTTCGCTCCTTTGCATCCCGTCAATATGTCAAGTGTTATTTTTGAATTATCCATCGGCGTTCCACCGACTACCTCTGATTTATCATATAATTTTATGTTGTAATCTCTTGGGTCAATTTCATATTTTTTTATTTCTCCGTTCCTTATTTCATACACTGTTGATTTATCGGAAACTGAAATTTCATCTAGACCATCATTTCCATGTACCAACATAGCTCCCTTTATTCCCAAATTCTGCAATACCCTTGCCATGTCCTCCATTATGCCCTCATCGTATACGCCTAAAAGTATATAATCTGTCATTGCAGGATTCGCTAGAGGTCCTAAAATGTTAAATACACTTCTTACACCGATTTCACGGCGCGGAGCTGATGCATATTTCATTGAGCCGTGATAGCTTTGTGCAAAAAGAAAGCACACTCCGCATTTTTCTATACAGTCTGAAGCCTCAAGAGGTGACATTGAAATTTTAACACCAATTGCCTCCAGCAGATCCGCTGCACCGCTTTTGCTTGAAACTCCACGGTTGCCATGCTTTGCAACACTCAGACCCGCACCGGCTATGACAAATGATGATGTTGTTGAGATATTAAAAGTAT
>DAIUCB010000075.1:0-10799 GCA_036846385.1 Bacillota bacterium
GTATTGCCAAATATGATTGCTGGCGTTTTCTCCGGAAAATACGTTCGCATTAAATCCCACAAAACAGTACTATCTTTACCCCCCGAGAACGCAATAGCTGCACGTGATTGACAAACTTCGAATCCACTTTTTATTGCCTCAATTGCCTTTTTGATTTTATAATCGAGTGGTTGTTTTTGCTCTTTATGTATATCTTTAAATGACATATACAATATTTTTTCACATCCTTTCTAGGATTAATAAATTCTATTCATTATGAATCAGCTCTAACATTAAATGGGTCAGGACAAAATATCTTGTCTTTCCATGTTAATTTTTCATAGTTAGAGCGACATATCGGGCAATTGTGTCCAACAATTACAGTATTTTCAGCTTCGAGATACACGCTTCCCAAATTGTCTCCAACCAATGCACCACAGCGCGCACAATGGTAGTAGCCAAAAAAATATGTCTGTATTTTACTGTGTCCTATAAGATCACATACAACTTCATTCCGTTGTTTTTCATCTTCAATTCTTAAAGCAATTAATTTTTCAAGAAGTGTCTTTTCTGTTTCAATTTTCATTTAGCTACCTCTTTTCTAGAATCATTTTGTTTTAGTTTATACCATCCATTTTTCCATGGTTCAAAGCTTTCTAATGTTTCTGCCCTTCCTATGCATGCATGATACAGACTTTCAAATTCATTAAGGTTTAGTAATACAGAAATTTTATTTCCGTTTTTGTCTTTAAAAATGACTTGTTGACCTTCTTTTCCTTGATGATTTATCGCATCGAATTTTATTTCATCAGTCCAAACATCAAACATTCTTTTTTCACCTCCCATCCAACGCCATACCAACTATAATCAGAATCATAGCTATACCCATCTTAAGTCTTATAAATTCTTGGTCATCAGTGAATTTGTCCCAAAATCGCTTTAGTTTTTCTTTCCAGTGTAGTTTCCAGTAGCTACAATATTTTTGATTACCATAACGCATTTGAAACACACCGGCAGAACAAGGCGGTTGTAAAGCAGTTTTTTTCCTGTACTTGCAGTTACTGCAACTTTTTATATATATAGATTCATTCCTGTTCCTCCGGTTTTCTTTTGTATGCAAGCCATGTCTTACCGTAATCACTCAGCAGTAAATTAATTTTATGGGCATTAATCCATTCTTTTGGAATTTTATATCTCATGTCTGCCAATATAAGTGCATTGCATATTCTACAAGAAATTTGTTTATCAGGAATAGTTTGTATCCATACAGGGTCATATATTTTATTCCGTTCTGGTTTACACATCTGTCGCAGCTCGTCCAAAGTCAACGGTGGATTTCCGTCATCTGCTCGGGTGTTCCATGTAGCTTCTGCAGCTTCTTTAGCGGACTTATATCCTTTTAATTTCGCTACTTGAGGAAGCATACTTGTGCTTATGTTGCAATCTCTACAACCAACTATGTACGGTTTACCGCCTAGCTTTGTGCCATAATCACATACTCTACTTTCAATATTACTTCCCCCGCAAAATGGGCACGGCTTTAATTTTTCAATCATTGTTAATCACCCCAATCAAATTTTTGACCGCATTTTAAGCAATGGTTATGGGTTTCTTTTTCATCCATATATAGAATCGTTGATGAACAATTAGGACAAACAAATGTACTGAAATCTATATCTATTTCCTGTGGCTTCTTCCCTACCTGCTTTTCAAGGGCTTGAATTGCTAACGTACAAGCCTCTAAGTTATCTTTGTTACGCTTATGCGTTTCTTCCGAAATTGGCTGTCCTAAAGCAGCTGTACCATTCCAGTCCTTATTTATTTCATCCACTGTATTTATTGCTTGTATGCTTTGCTCGTATGATTTTTTATGTTTGGACAACACTTCTATTGCCTTTTCAATCTCCATCTTAATCCTCCACTATGTAAACTTTAGCAACCTGTTTCCCGAAAGCTTCTGCATCTTCATGCTTATCAAAATAAATATCAATTATTTTGTTATCATATTTTTTAGCAATCCATTCAGATGTTTTGTCTTGGCTTATGTACTCTTTGCCATCAATAAGGACCCTTGTCCCAAACGGAAGCGGAGAAGCTACCGAAACGCCCTCTTTAAGTTCAATTCCTGCTGCCCCTGTTACAATTCCGTTGGGTCTGTTTAACGCATATTTACCGCAACATTTATAACACGGACAGTAGGCTGTTATAGTGTATTCGCCGATGTAAGTCTTTTTAGGCTTAAATTTTTGCCAGTCGACCTGTTCTGTAAGCTTTTTAATAAGCTTGCTCTGTCCATCAATTAGGACATCCTTAATTTCTATTTCTCTTTGCTTGTCCTGTAATTGTGCAGCTTGTCTATCTAGTTTTGTTTCGAGAGCTCCAACCTGTGCAGCTCCCTCTAGTCCGTAGACAAGGTGCATTGCTAAGCTAAGCATGAGGACAATTATTAAGATGAATCTTTCTCGTTTTAGAGTTTTCATTAGTTACCTCCTATAAATTTCTTGCGTTGCTTACATCTTTGTACAACGCCATCACAACCGGATTAGCTTTTGAAAATTCTTTGTCGGTCAGTGCTGGGATTCCGAACTCTTTTTCCATGCCAGTCATTAAGCTTGCAAGTTCCTTGTCCTTTATCCAACAACTGCTATACTTTTGTATAGCTAAAAATCTATCCCTGTAGTTTGACATTATTTCACTCCTCCTGCGGTTTAGGTAAATCTTTATTTACAAAACTCCTCCTCGATTCCTAATAATTCACCATCAGCAAATACATGAGCATATCCTAATTCTAAATACATGAATTGCATAGCTATTACACTTGTTCTGCCGGTGTTCTCTTTCATTTCTTCATTTGCTTTTATCAATATTTCCACCTCCATGTTAATCTTTCCATAAAAATAAAAGATCTAGCTCTTCAGCTAATTCACGTGTCATCTCACCACTTAGTTTTATATTTCCATATAAATAACCAACACATTTGTGCAAATTGCTTATATCTTCATCACTTATTTTGCAACCATTTTTTTCAATGCACTTAAGCACATTATTGATGGATGAGATATACTCAACTCTGAAATCCTTTCCTGGTTCTTGCACTGTTATACCTCCGTATTAGTTAATTTTTCTCATTTTTTCAATGTATTCCCGATTTAGTGCCTTTTCGTAATTCCGCCATAGCTTTTTGCATATTCCATGGTCAACATTACGTCTTTCTGCTTCAATTGCAGCTCTGTATATTTCGCTTGAGTCGGTTAAAAATAATGCATCTTCAATATTCATATCTTTAATTTGCCTCCTTATTTTTAAATTCATTTTTCTCTCTTTTTTGAATAACTCTGGCAGCTTCGTTTATAAATGCTATAAAATAAAATGGCATTTTAGGATTAATTGGTTCGTTTACAAGTGTGACAGTAACAGATCTTTCCTCTTTCAAGCTAACACCTCCATATTAATTTACATCAGCGTTGTTGCATTTCGCAACTTCACCCGAAAAAAAATAATCTTTAATTTCCTCCGGTTTGATATTTAATACATCTATAATTTTTGATGCCTCGTCCAAATTGAAGGATGTATATCCATTAAGCTTTGAATTTAAAGCATTTAAACTTAGTCCAACCGTTTTTGACAATTCTCTATATGTCTTTTTCTCTTCTTTCATTTTCTTCTTTAAATTCACTAATTCTGTGTATTGATTTTTTTTCATGCTATCACCTCTTTCTTTGTTGCGTTTCGTAATAACATATTAGCAGTATTATTTATGGTTGTCAATACTTTTCGCAACAAATTTTTAAATATTTATTTATTGTTATTGCTTTTAGCAACAAAATGTTTTATAATATTGCTATCTAAATAAAGAATGAGGTAATTAAAAATGGAAATACAAAAAGATATTTTCCCTATTAGATTAAAAGAATTAATGGATGAAAACAACCAGACAATATATTCTATCGGAGAATTATTACATTTATCAGCACCAACTATATCACGATATATGAATGGTTTAATGTCGCCAAAGCTTACCGCTATTCAAATTCTTGCGGATAATTTTAATGTTGATCCAGTATGGCTCATGGGCTACGATGTTCCAAAAAGAAATTTTATTGTAAAAGAAGCTGAAAGCGAATACTTATTGACGAAAAAAGATGAAAAAGATATAAGTAAAATCCTAGAAAATATGAAAAAAACTCTGACTACTCAAGAAGGACTCATGTTCGACGGTACTCCGGCTACGCAAGAAGATATTCAATCAATATTAGATGCTATGCAAATTGGTATGGAGATGGCTAAAAAGCGTAATAAAGAAAAATATAATCCTAAAAAAAATAAAAAATAAAGAGGATATTTATATGCGTATAGAGACATTGGTGAATAAACTAGTAAAAAAATATAATACGAGAAATCCGTTTGAAATAGCAGATTACTTAGGAATAATAGTAATATTAATTCCACTTCAAGGGATAAAAGGCATGTATCAATATTTTCAAAGAAATTCTATTATATATATAAACAGTTTTTTATCTGACAATGAACGCAACATAGTATGCACGCATGAACTTGGACATGCAATTCTACATAAAAAAACAAATTCAACACTGCTGAATCTTTATAGTTTAAATAATATTACAAATAAATTTGAAAAAGAAGCAAATGAATTTGCATCTTATTTATTATTAGGAAATTATGATAAGTCTGAAATACAAGAATATAGTACTAAAGAAATAGTAAAAATGACCGGATTAAGCGAGGATGCTATAATAAAGTTTGTTGTTGACATATTACATAGACAAAGCAAAAGCGAAAGGATGATTTTATGAAAGCAGCTATTTATGCAAGAAAGTCAAGAGCTACTGAAAAAGGTGAGAGTGTAGAACATCAAATAACAAGAGGAATTTCATATTGCGAGAGTCAAGGATGGGAATATACCGTTTATTGCGATTATGATTTTTCCGGAGGTTATATAAATCGACCTGAGTTTAAAAAAATGATGGAAAATATAAACAAAGGCGAATATGTTGCTTTAGTATGCTATAAACTCAATAGAGTATGTAGAAATATGAAAGACTTCGTAAATCTTTTTGATCATCTATCTCAAATCGATGTATCTTTTGTTTCTATAAAAGAAAACTTTGATACTTCTACTTCTATCGGACGAGCTTCAATGTATTTCTCCGCTATTATGTCTCAGTTAGAACGTGAAAATATCTCAGAGGCAGTACTTGACAATATGTTTGATAGGGCAAAAGAAGGAAAATGGAATGGAGGTCCTGTTCCAATAGGTTATGATGTAGTAAAGATTGAAGGGCAGAACTTTAAAGGAAATAAAATAATATCCTCTAAATTAGTAATTAATGATGAAGAGTCTAAAATTGTCAAATTAATATATGATGAATATTTGCAACCAGATGGTTCTATCCGTAGTATAACAAAAAAATTAATTCTTCTTGGATATAAGACAAAAAAAAATAATACATGGAGAGCAAATCAGATTAACCGAATACTAAAAAATGCTTTATACTGTATCGCAGATGAAGATGCTTACAGGTATTTTAATGATGATAATAATCCAATAATCGCTATAAATGAACATGAACAATTCGATGGTGAGCATGGTTTAATGTATTATGGACGTCGCAAACCTAAAAATAACACAACAACAAAGCCTGCTGAAAAACAAGATTGGATCCTATCTATTGGAGAACATCAAGGTATAATACCAGGTGAAATATTTGTTAGTGTGCAAAAGAAAATTAATTTAAACTATGCAAGGCTGCCGAGATTGGGAACGTCAACAAAATCACCCTTGACAGGATTAGTACGATGTAGCAAATGCCAGTCACCTATGACAGTATCAATTTCCAAAAAAAACAGTAAAAATAAAAATGAAGATGGCTATTCTTATATTTATTTCATGTGCAGAAAAAGCTCCGAATCATCATCATTATTATGCCCTGGAACTAGAATAAATGCAAAATATCTTGAAAATCGCATTTTAGAACATTTAATCGAAGTATTCACCGATAAGGAAAAGCTTGATAGTATATTGCATGATTATAAAAATCAGATTCAAAAAAACAAAGTTGAAGAAATAGAAATTGAAGAAAAACAATTGAATATAAAAAAAGAACTGCAAAACATCGAAAAAGGAATTGAAAATTTATTAAATGCACTTGCCGACAATGTGCTGCCAGCTAATCTTATTAAACAAAAATATGCTGAATTTGTTGAGAATAAAGAATTATTAAGCAATGAACTTACAAAATTGGGACTGCAGCTATTGGATAATGATATAAAGGTTAATTCTCAATATATAATTGATGTGCTTCAGAAAATAAAACCTACTGATTTAGATGATATGAATTTTGATATTAGGAAAAACTTTTACCACAGTATAATTAAACATATTTATGTAAGTGATACAGACATTGAAATTCAAATATTTTTATCAGTGTCTAATGGTTTATTAATTTGTCCCCGCAGGGACATGGATTCATTGAAGCAACCATCATAAATTTCGCCGGAAAAACAAAGGAGCCGTTTGCCCTTGAAATAGATATTTTTCCATCCTCCATAGGCTGTCTCAGAACCTCAAGGACGCTTTTCGGAAATTCAGGTATTTCATCCAGAAACAAAACACCGTAGTGAGCTAATGAAACTTCTCCCGGACTTGGCTTTGAACCTCCTCCTGCCATTGCCGCTCTTGAGGAGGTGTGATGAGGGGATCTGAAGGGACGTTTTTTTATTAATCCTCTGTCATTTAATAATCCTGAGATACTGTATATTTTAGTAACCTCCATTGATTCCTCAAAGGTTAAATCAGGCAGTATTGTTGGGATTCTTCTCGCTATCATGGTTTTTCCGGAGCCCGGTGACCCCAGCAGCAAAAGGTTATGCATCCCGGCTGCTGCAATTTCTACAGCTCTTTTCATTGCAGGCTGTCCCTTTATATCAGAAAAATCCTCTGTATTATACTCCGTATCACCTTTTAAACCATAATCAGTATAAAATGGTTCAATATTTATCTCATCATTTAAATAGTTTGTTAATTCATTTAAATTATTTACAGGTATAATACTTATATCCTCAATTACACCACACTCTCCCTTGTTTTCAGAAGGTATAATCACTCTTTCAAAGCTGCTGTTTCTCATGGAAATTACCATAGGCAATGCGCCCTCAACAGCGTTAATTTTTCCGTCAAGGGACAATTCCCCTATTATACAGGTCTTTTCATCTATTTTCCTCTCTATAATTTTACTGGCTGCCAAAATTCCGACTGCTATCGGTAAATCAATTTGACTTCCTTCTTTTTTTAAACTTGCCGGAGCTAAATTGACTGTTATCCTGCCAACAGGAAATTTGTAGCCGCAATTTTTAATCGCAGAGCGAACTCTCTCCTTTGATTCCTTGATGGAGATATCAGGAAGTCCGACAATTGAAAAGTTAGGCAACCCATTTGATAAATCAGTTTCAACATCAACTGCATAGCCTTCAAGTCCATACAGCACGCATGTTTTTAATTTTGACAGCATAATTCCTCCGGGAAAATGATTTACTGATAATTATATACCATTTTCCTTATTTTTACAATGCAAAAATGAAAAATATTTAATTTGATCTTTAATTTGAATTGAAAGAATTCGAGATACAATTCAAATTAACAATTATATATTTGATATACTGATACATTGCATTTATATAAAGCTACAGCTTTAAATCAATCAGTGCATCCCTCAGGATAATTGCTTCTTCTCTCGTAAGGGTTATTCCCTTCCCCATTTTTTCATGTTCGGGTGCCCACTCACGCAAATCATATTTTGGTTCCCTGTCATTCCAGCTCACAAGATTTAACTCCTTTGTCCAACCCTTTGAGCTTTCTGAAAGCACTTTTATTTCTTCTGTTATTTCATATTTAATTTCTGACATTGTTTTATACTCTCCTCTATTATTTTTAATTTCTTGCCGGTATAAGTTAGTATTATAAATATTTAATATTTTATAATAAAAACTATATCATGTTTTCCTTATTTTTACAACAATATAATCAGAAGAAATTAATATCAGTTGAAATTTTTCTATTCAATTATACTTTGAATTTTGTTAACTTGTATGCATCCGGATATATAAAATATTCTAAGTTAAGCTATTTTTAATTTAATGTTAATAATTTTAATATTGAATAAAATATCTGATTGTAATACAATAGTTTCGGCAAATTAATTATAACTAGATAAGGTATATGAAATGAAAAAATTATTAAATTCAATCAAAAAAGAATCAAATTCAATTAATAAAATTATTTATTGGGGTTCGGTGTTTACAATTCCATATTTATTATCATTTAACATTCAATATATCCAATTTGAAAATATAATATATACTGTTAAATGGATTTCAAGTCATGCAGCTCCATTTTTATTGGGATATCTTCTGATATTATTAATCTATTGTTCCCTTTTGTGCTTTGTACGTTTAGAAGCAGCAACAACATTTATAGGTGCACTAACCTTTATTTTTGCATGTATTAATTTTTTTAAATGCAAATTTAGGAATGAACCTTTTTTACCTTGGGATTTAAAATCCTCAGCTGAATTAAGTTCGATTATGCCTCAGCTGAAAATTGAACCGACTAAGGCAATGTTTTTTTGTTTTTTAATATATATCGCACTTATTTTTTACTCAAGACAGTTAAGAATCAAAAACAATACAGGGAAATCAACCTCAATCATAGCAAGATCATTTGCATTTATCATAATTATTTTTTTTGGAACTCAGTATATCAATTTAACCTTTTACAATGATAAAATATTGAATAAATTTTCTATGTATATTAATAATTGGGAACAGACAGAAACCTACAACAATAATGGTGCGGTAAGCGCATTTGTTTTAAATTCAGTCAATCTGTCTATAGAAGAACCAAATGACTATTCAGAGCATACAGTGAATAAGCTATGTGATGAAATTAAGCAAAAATCTACTGATGAGAATATTTCAGAAAATAAAATCAAGCGTCCAAATATAATTGTAATTATGAGCGAGGGCTTTTGGGATGTTACACAATTACCCGGAATTGAGTTTGAAAGCGAACTGCTTCCTACTTTAAAGGAACTAAGGAAAAATTATATATCAGGCAGCATTTTTTCTCCTAAATTCGGAGGAGGTACAAGCAATGTGGAATTTGAAGCATTAACCGGGTTTGCAAACCAGTTCCTGCCTCCTAATTCTGTCCCCTATGAGCAATATATATTAAAACCTACATTTTCAACTGCTCAATATCTGAAAAGCAAGGGATATCAGACATTAGCAATACATTCTAACAACAGAGAATTCTGGAACAGAAACACAGCATACAAAAATATGTACTTTGACGGATTTATTGCAGAGGATAATTTTGATAATCCCGAGCTTAAGCGAGGTTTAATAAGTGATATGGAGGTATCAAAAAAGATAATTTCTGAATATGAATTAAATAAAAAAAGCAATGATAAGCCCTGGTTTAATTTTACCGTCACAATGCAAAATCATATGGCTTATTCCTCTGATAAATGGGAAAAAGAGGACATCGTAAAATTTACTGCTGAAAATATATCCGATTCATCAGAGGATGGCTTGAAGGATCTGGCTACAGGGCTTAATTACTCCGATAAAGCCTTGAAATATTTGATTGATTATTTTGAAGGGATTGAGGATCCCACTATAATCGTATTTTTCGGTGATCATATGAACCAGCTGGGAAGCTCTACCGAAGAGATTTTTGAAGCTACAGGCTATTTAAATAGCGACTATACAGAATTGGATAAATCCTATAAGCTTTACAAAACTCCGATAGTAATCTGGAACAATTACACCGATATAAATTATGACATGGGAGATATAAGTTCATTTCAAATAATGCCTGAAGTTATGAAGCTTTTCAATTTAGATATGCCATCTTATTTTAATTTTTTAAATGAGGTTAAAAGCAATTCAAGAGGTTTTGCCAGAAATGTGGTTCTGGACAATAACGGCAAGCCCTCATATGAACCGGACAATATACAAAGTATTCTGTATGATAAATTAAAATTAATCCAATATGACCATATGTTCGGAAAAAGATATGCAGAGGATATATTTAAATAACCTCTGCATTTGTTTAATACAATATTAATTATATGGTGTCAATAGCTCAACAGCTCGTTTTGCCCATGTTGAATCGTTAAAAACAGCTCTCCCAACACCGATTAAATCTGCTTTTCCTTCCTTCAGAAGCTTTTCCGCCGCAATAGGGTCTGTTATGCCACCGGTCAATATTACCGGTATATTTACTGAAGCCTTGATTTCTTCGGTAAGACATGAAAAGTATCCTTGCTCTGTATTGTTTGGAAAATATCCGCAAAAGCCTCCCGAAATATCAATTACATCTAATCCCGCCCTTTCAAATTCCTGAGCTGCTTTTTTACTGTCCTCAATTGTAGCTCCTCCATCCATATAATCTGATGCTCCCAGACGGAGGAAAATCAGAAAATCATTGCCTACGGCTGCTCTGACTGATTTTATTATTTCAAGATGAATTTTTATTCTGCCGTATATATCTCCTCCGTATTCATCGGTTCTTTTATTCGAGAGAGGTGAAAAAAATTGATTTAAAAGGTAACCGTGAGCTGAATGAATTTCGACTCCGTCAAAGCCTGCCTTCTTGACACGCAGTGCAGCCTGTGTAAAGCTGTCTGTCAATTTTTTAATATCTGCAATGGTAATCTCTTTTGGGGGATTATCATCAGGTCTCCTTGGATGGGATACGGCAGAAGGACCGACTACATCACAGCCTGTTATATCCCTGC
>DAIUCB010000076.1:0-10758 GCA_036846385.1 Bacillota bacterium
ATAATATAAATGCTTATGACGATTGTAGACAAATATACGTTATATCCCTTAAGTATCGACGGAACATAAACAACAAATATTATCAAGGTCGTTAAAATAAGAGAAATAATAGTCGAAATACCTTTTCTTCTTCCAATAATGATGATTAGGGCAAAGAATAAAACACACAGCCAGATAAGATAATCGCTTCTGTTGTGCTCTAAAAATTGCCATCCATTTTCATTAGTATTAGGGTCAAGTGCATTTATCATAATAATATTGTTCCCAGGTAAAACTTCCTTAGACTGTACAGGAAGCATATAATCAATATATTGGAAAGCTTCAACAGTTTTTCCCTTATCTTTTCCGGCGGTAAGCACTGCATTAAAATAAATTTTTTTATTTTGCGCCGTATTTTCTGTTTCCTCAGGAACAAATTCATCCAGAACAGTTTCCCCTACTGATACAACTCTCGCTTTACAAATGTCTCCTTCAGAGCTATTAAATATTTCAGGCTTACACAAATTGTATCCGATAATTATAAATGAAACAGACAGAATCAGAACAAATATATATATAATATTATTTCTTATATTACTTTTCATAAAGGCTCCTTTCACCAAAAAACAATAAGGCTTATCGTACAATTGCTTTACGGCTTTACACCAGCTTCACTCTGTGATATACCTTTTTCCCTTTTTTAATCATAAGCTTGCCGTCTGTAAAGTTTTCAGCTGTTACCTTAGCATTAACATCATTCACTATACAATCATTTATACTTACTCCTGATTGTTCGATTAATCTTCTGCCTTCACTTTTCGTTTTTATCAAATCAGCTTTAACCATTAAGTCAATCACTGTCATTGCATCACCCAAATCCAAGCTTTTCAGTTCAGTAGTCGGAATGCTTTCAGAGTCAGCTCCTCCTCCAAACAATGCTCTTGCTGCATTTTGTGCATTAACCGCATCCTCCTCGGAATGTATGAGCTTCGTTACCTCAAATGCTAATATTTCCTTAGCCTTATTTATTTCTGAGTCCTTCAGTGCACCCAATCTTCTGACCTCCTCCATAGGAAGGAAGGTTAAAAGTGCCAAGCATCTTTCTACATCTGCATCATCAATATTTCTCCAATACTGATAGAATTCATATGGTGTTGTTTTATTTCTGTCAAGCCAAAGAGCACCTTTTTCAGTTTTGCCCATTTTCTTTCCTTCACTGTTTGTTAATAAGGAAAATGTCATGCCATACACCTGAGCACCTGATTTTTTTCTTGTCAATTCAACTCCGCCGATTATATTAGACCATTGATCGTTTCCTCCGAACTGCATTTTGCAATTATGCTTTTGATTTAAAACATAAAAATCATAGGACTGCATCAGCATATATCCGAATTCAAAAAATGTAAGTCCCTTTTCCATTCTATTTTTGTAGCATTCTGCAGTAAGCATTTTATTAACTGAGAAATGAACTCCTACTTCCCTCATAAAATCAAGAAAGTTAAGAGGCAAAAGCCAGTCTGCATTGTTTTCCATTAATGCTTTCCCATCTGAAAAATCAAGAAATTTTTCAAATACCTTTTTAAAGTTCTCTCCGTTTTCAGATATTGTTTCCTGAGACATAACTGAACGCATTCCGGTTCTGTCACTTGGATCTCCTATCATTGTTGTTCCGCCGCCGATAAGAGCAATCGGTCTGTGTCCGTGCTGCTGCATGATAGACATAACCATTATCTGAATGTAGTGCCCGATATGAAGACTGTCTGCAGTTGGGTCAAAGCCTATATAAAATGTTACTGATTCCTTTCCCAATAACTCTCTGATTTCATCCTCATGAGTACATTGCTCTAAATATCCTCTTTCCTTTAATACATCAAAAACATTACCCTTTAACATAATAATTTCCTCCGTTTTAATTCTGTCGATAATTAATAATTAATTTTTCTAATATTAATTGATATTTGTTTTAAGATTACCATAAAGTATTTTTCTGTACATGATTATAAATAAAAAAAGGCAATCTCTCCTAAAAGGACGAGAAAACCCGTGGTACCACCTTAATTCACACTCATAAGTGTCTTTTTCTGTCTTAACGTCCAGATGACCCGCCATGGTTTCCCATAGTAACTCCGGAATCGTAATTCGCATTGCTGTACTGCAGGCCTTTCACCACCCGACCGGCTCTCTGTGTTGTAACCAGAAATGCTACTGCTTTCCTTCTTTGTTAATAGATATTGTCATATTTTATGAATACTGTTTTCATTAAATTTATATATTATGTTGCAGAAATACATACAATTATTGTATTTGTTAAAGGAATAATAATATATATTTTTATGAATGTCAAGGTTTTATTGCCTTAATTGAAAATAATTATTGTAACTATTAGTCATAATATGAACTATATGTATATTTTTATGTATTTTTATTACAGTATCTGTAACTTTAATCCAAATATTTGTAATAAACCTGTAATATATTTTTTTTATTACAATATTGTGCAATATTATTGACAGATTTACCATTTAAAGAAGTTATTGAGGGTTTTACTCCAACCTTGTACATGCTATAATTCCTTATGACGAAAAAGCTCATTAACAAGTTCAAAAATTTTCATGGATATAGGATTAAGTAAAACATATTCCTTATTCCAAAAAAAATCTAAAACTAATAGGAGTGAATTATGAAAAAGAAAATAATAGCAATATCATTATCTGCAGCATTGGCATTATCTGCTACACCGGCTTTTGCAGCAGAAAAAACAATCAGCGCAAAGGAGTGTTTTGATTTTAACAGCTTATTTAACAGCTACAAGGTTGATTGTCCTGAAACTAAAGACAATACAAATGTTTTCAATAAGCTGATGATAAACGGTAAATCAATCGACTGGAAATCATTTAACTGGAAATCTACAGACTGCAACACACCAAATTGCAATATATCAGACTGCAAAACAGCTGATTGTAAAACAAATGATTGCCAAACAACAGATTGCAAAACCTCAGATTGCAAAACAACAGACTGTAAATCGTCAATCAAAACAACAGCTGCTAAACCAGCAGCAGTTAAGCCGTCAGTAAAATTACCGACTGCAACTAAACCGGTTAAAACACAACCTGCAATAACTAATCCGGTAAAGAATGAGCCAACAACTTATGCACCAATAAAAAATTCCACAGAAAAAGACTCATTAAGCAACACAACAGTTTCTTCGTCAAATTTAAATTATGAGCAAAAAGTAGTGGAACTTGTTAATATTGAAAGACAGAAAAATGGCTTGTCAGCTCTTACATTGGATTCTAAAATATCAAATGTAGCAAGAACAAAATCAAAGGATATGGCAGCAAATAATTATTTTGCACATCAATCACCGACATACGGAAGTGCCGGAAGCATGCTAAAACAATTCGGAGTAAATTGGTCAGCATGGGGAGAAAATATAGCATCGGGACAAAGAACACCTGAAGCTGTAGTAAGTGCATGGATGAATTCTGAAGGACATAGAGCTAATATACTATCATCTAATTTTTCTAAAATTGGTGTAGGATATGCTACAAACTCAAACGGAACACCTTATTGGACACAAATGTTTACTAATTAACAATAGGAAAACAATTTTATTTGAGAAAATTTTGTGCAGCCCAACATATAAATTGGGACAATTCAAGAAAAACAAAATACTATTATTAAAGCTTATGGCCCGGAGAATATCTCCGGGCCATAAGTCTTATATATAAGTATTTGATACTAATAGCAACCCAAAAATACTATGTTCCTAAAGGTTCCTAATAATATTGCAAGCTGCAATTGCACTTTGGCTGTCTTCATCGACATGCATATTTTTAGGTGCATGAATATTAAACATAAAGCCTTCGGCAGAATATTTTTTATCAATTCCTCTTGCATAATCCTCATCAATTGCAATATTAATCACCTCACCGATAACCAATGAGGTTCTGTCATTTTTTTTTAGCTTTAAAGTGCTGTGAAGCTTACATTCCAAAGATAAAAAGCTTTCTTTAATCCTGGGAGCATCTATGAGCTTTGCCTTTTCCTGAGTAAAGCCTCCCACAACAAATTCATCAGCCTCAAAATCATTTTTACTGATTGTTTCAATCAGCCTGTCGTAGTACTCGGCTGACATAAAATTAATACAGAATTCACCTGTTCTTAAAATGTCTTTATACGCGTGAGTATTATCAAACAATCCTGCCATTATTGCATAAAAACCACTGCCCTCACCGCCAAAGGAACTCCAAGAATGGAAAGATACATTTGGTTTACCGTTATCCTTAAACGTTGTTATTGCAAACAAAGTGTGCGGTATGCCGCAGGCATACTCAAAATGAGAAAAAACCTCGTATTGGTTTTCCCACCATTCTTTAAAATTTGGTGTTCTTTCCTTACCTACTTCTATTTTCATTGTACTGCTCCTTTCAATATTTTCTTCATTATACAAAAATAAACATGACAACAGTATGACATGTTTATTTGTACTTATTTAAAATATTTTCAGCAATTTTCTTAATTTCAGATCGTATTTCATATGGCTCTATTACCTCAACATTGTCGCCAAAGCTTAAAAACCATGCTATTGCTTCACTTATATTAGTAAATCCCCTGCTGAACAGCAAACGTCCCTCATTTGTATATGAAAAAGAATCAGGACCGTAATTTTCAACAAGCCGATACTTTTCAGTTTCATCAAATATTGCAGTTATCATAAAGTTATCGGGAAGACATCTGTCTAAATCCAAGCTTACATCTGATATCTCTCTCCGTAAAAATTCCATATCGACAACTGTCAAATCCCAAAGCCGATTCATCTTAAATAGTCTAAAATCGCAACGCTTTGTGCAATAACCGAAAACATACCATGCAGACCATTTAAATATAATTAAATAGGGCTCAATTGTTTTAATATCTTCACCCTTATTGTAATAATATCTGAATGATATAAGCTTTTTTTCACTTATTGCTTTTTTTATCATTTCTATCTTAGGTACCAAGCTATCCTTGTAGTGAGATGATAAATCTATTGCAATATTCGAAGAAAGTGAAAACACTGCGTTTTTATCGGCCGACATTTTTTCTGCAAGCAGCTTTGTATGGGATTTGTGAGAAATACTGTCAAGTGACTTTACCCCAATAAATATTGCCTGCAGCTCTTCAGCTGTAAATACTGAAGTGTCAAGCTTATATCCGTCCATTATCGATATGCCGCCGTCCTTGCCCTGAGTTGTTACTATGGGAATGCCTGCCATGCAAATTTCATCAATATCCCGATTTATAGTCCTTCTGGATACCTCAAATTTTTCGGCAAGATACGGTGCGGTTACCCTTTTATTATTTTGAAGAACAGCAATTATGCCTATGAGCCTGTCTATTTTCACAAGATTACTCCTATCACATTTATTGAGATATTACATATCTGTTCTGTCAATTGCTTATTTTTTGTCTTTAACCTCTAGTACGGCTCCTCTGTTGCCTGAGGTAACCATTGAGGCGTATCTGGCTAAGTAGCCTGTTGTAATTTTAGGCTGCCTTGGTTGCCACTTATCTCTTCTCTTTTTTAATTCTTCGTTTGATACTACAAAATCAATTTTATTTGACATTATATCTATCTTGATAATATCACCCTCCTCTACAAGAGCAATATTTCCTCCTACAGCTGCCTCAGGTGAAACGTGTCCGATTGATGCGCCTCTTGTAGCTCCCGAGAAACGTCCGTCGGTTATAAGGGCAACACTGTTTCCGAGTCCCATACCCATAATTGCAGAGGTAGGATTTAACATTTCTCTCATGCCCGGTCCGCCCTTTGGTCCCTCATAACGGATTACAACAACATCTCCCGATACTATTTTCCCTCCGTTTATTGCATTGATGGCATCCTCTTCACAATCAAATACTCTTGCAGGACCTTCATGCACCATCATTTCCGGTGAAACCGCCGAACGTTTTACAACACATGTATCAGGTGCTAAATTACCTTTCAATATTGCAATACCGCCCGTTTCACTATATGGATTTTCTATAGGTCTGATAACTTCAGTATCTCTATTTACGCATCCTTTAATATTCTCACCCACGGTTTGTCCTGTGCAGGTTATTAAATCAGTCTTTATTAAGCCTTTTTTGTTTAATTCATTCATTACTGCATATACTCCGCCGGCATCCTCTAAATCCTCCATAAATGTATTGCCGGCAGGTGCCAGATGGCATAGGTTCGGAGTTTTAGCGCTTATTTCATTGGCTATGTCTAAGTTTAAATCTATTCCTGCTTCATACGCTATTGCAGGCAGGTGAAGCATGCTGTTTGTACTGCAGCCAAGAGCCATATCTACAGCCAATGCATTCATAAATGCATCACGTGTCATTATATCTCTTGGTTTAATATTTTTTTGCAGAAGCTCTACAATTTTCATACCGGCATGCTTTGCAAGCTTTATTCTTTCTGAATAAACAGCAGGGATTGTACCGTTTCCTCTTAATCCCATTCCCAGTGCTTCTGTTAAACAGTTCATACTGTTTGCAGTATACATTCCCGAGCATGAACCACATGTCGGGCACGCTTTATTTTCATATTCTTCAACCTCATCTAATGAGATTTTTCCTGCATTATATGCTCCGACAGCTTCAAACATATCTGACAGGCAGGTTCTTTTACCCTTCATTTTTCCTGCAAGCATAGGTCCTCCGCTGACAAATATCGTAGGAATATTTACTCTGGCAGCTGCCATTAAAAGACCCGGTACATTTTTATCACAGTTTGGTACCATTACAAGTGCATCAAATGCATGTGCCATTGCCATCGCCTCGGTAGAATCTGCAATCAGATCTCTTGTAACGAGTGAGTATTTCATACCTTGGTGACCCATTGCTATCCCATCACATACTGCTATAGCAGGAAATACTACAGGTGTTCCTCCTGCCATTGCCACTCCGATTCTCACAGCATCTACTATTTTATCTAAATTCATATGTCCCGGTACTATTTCATTTTGCGAACTTACTATTCCTATTAGAGGCTTACTTAATTCTTCCTTTGTATATCCCAATGCATTAAACAACGAACGGTGAGGTGCCTGTTGAATGCCTTTTTTAACCGAATCACTTCTCATACTTTTACCTTCCTTCTGTTATAAAGGAGCCGACTCCTTTAATTTAATAATTAATTAATTATTTTATCATAAATAAATATATATTGGTAGTGTTAATTTTTATTTAAATATTAATTTTCTATTCTCTCCTGTAAAAAAAGTTTGAATTTTTGAATATATTAAGTAAAAAATAATTTTGAATTATTAAAGGGATTTCACGATGATAAACAGTTTTATTAAATTCCTGCTCAGAATAAAATGGCGATTAAGCTGTATTTGCTCAATCGCCATTTTAATATATTTATTTATATAATATTTATCAATCTCAACTATTGAAAAGGAAATAATATGCGTGTTTATTAACTTGTTTTATATAAGTTGATGATTGATATTCATAATACGCTATATTTACTCATTTTTACTGTCTATATATTCTTTGATTAAATCCATTGCTTCAATTATATCTTCCATAGAGCAACAATAAGATATCCTTACATAATCTCTCCATTCATTTCCGAATGACTCTCCGGGATTCAAAGCAACTCCTTTTTCTTTTAATAGCTCTAAGCAGAATTGTGTTCCGCTGATTCCTAATTTCTCTACATTTAAGAATATATAAAATGCTCCTTGGGGTTCATAAAATGAAACCTTATCCATTTTTCTTAAGTAGTCAACGATATATTCTTTTCTTTTTTTGTACTCATTGAACATCATTTCTACTTCTTTTATTTCTTCTCTGTATGCTATTATCGATCCTTCCTGTGCAAAAGAGGTAGGACATATATTCAACTGCTCATGAACATTTTGTAAGCATTCTATAAATGTTGCATTTCCTAATATATAGCCGACTCTCCAACCTGTCATAGAGAATGTTTTTGAAGTAGAATTAATTATAAGTGTGCGCTCTTTCATACCGGGCAAGCTTGCTATGCTTTTGAATTCACCTTCATATAGGAAATCCTCATAGCATTCATCTGATATAACAATTAAATCATGTTTAACAGCAAAATCAGCAATTGCTTGTAATTCATCATTACTCATAACATAGCCTGTAGGATTGTTGGGAGAATTTATTAATAACACCTTTGTTTTATCGGTAATCCTTGATTCAAATTCAGCCATTTCATATTTCATTATACCATCTTTTAAAACCGGTACTTCTATATATTTTGAACCTGTACACTCTACCTGACGGCAATATGAATAATAAGAAGGAGATGGAATCATAACCTCTTCATCTGAATTTAAAAACGCAATAAATATTAAATATAAAGCTTCACTTGCACCTGCGGTAATAAGTGCTTCATTGAGAGGATTATATTCTAATCCATATTTTTCTTTTGTTCTTTTTGTTACAGCTTCCCTCAAATCATAAATACCTGCCGGTGGTGTATAATGTACATTACCATTTTTTATAGCAGAAATTGCTGCTTCTTTAATAGCATTCGGAGTGTCGAAATTAGGTTTTCCGATTTCCATATGGATAATTTTTTCGCCTTTTCTTTCTAGCTCAGATGCAATATCAAATATTGAAACCGTTCCTTCTCCTTCATAGAACGCATCAACTCTTGAACTAAAATATTTTTTCATAGCTTTCATATAAGTCTCCATTTTTATAGATTTATAACGAAGTCCCGAGACTCACCGGCAATCTGTGATTGCTTAGGTAATGTATTCTTAATATAATGAATCCTGTTTCCCGGGACTGAGCAGCAGTCACTGACTTGTAGCTGTGGTATATTATTTAAAATCAATATCCCAAGGCTGCATAGCTCCGCCTTCATCTGCAGGTCTACACATTCTTGCATAGATATCCAGCAAACCTGAACTTACTTTTGGAGGAGGGCAAACCCAATTCTTCCTGCGTTCTTCTATAACATCCTCTGATACTTCAAGATTAATCGTTCCTTTAACTATATCAACAGTAATAATATCTCCGTCCTCGATAAGTGCAATCAGACCGCCTCTGGCTGCTTCAGGAGTAACGTGGCCAACTATAGCGCCATAATTGAATCCTGAGAATCTTGCATCTGAAATAAGACCTACGCTTTTATGCAGTCCTTTAGCGATTAAGGCATCTGTTGTTACCATAAGCTCTGTCATGCCCGGAGCACCTACGCAGCCTTCATAACGTATAACAATTACATCTCCTGCTACTATTTCACCGCGTTCAATAGCTTCGTAAGAATCTAAATCACTGCTGAATACTCTTGCTTTTCCTGAGAATTGTTTCATTTCTTCAGGAACCCCTGTAGGACGAACTATAGATCCTGTCGGAGATAAATTCCCTTTAAGAATTTTAAGTCCCGGTTCCTTAAATAAAGGTTCGTCAATAGTTCTGATAACATCGGAGCTTTTAGCTTCCACTTTGGAGAGCAAATCCTTCCAAGTGCGTCCATCCATTGTAGGTACATTTGTATATATTTTGCTTTCAATCATTTTCATAACTGCCAAAGGACCACCTGCATAGTGGAAATCTACAACTGTATAAGGACCGCTGGGAATTACACCTAATATACAAGGAATTTTCTTTGCATATTCATCAAAATCATCTAATGTAATTTTAATACCTAATTCATTTGCAATAGCTATAAGGTGCAGCACTATATTTGTTGAAGCAGCAGTAGCCATAGCAAATGCAACAGCATTTAATAATGTTTCTTTTGTTATAAGATCTGATGGTTTACGATCTGCCTTAGTCATTTCTACAATAGCTCTTCCGGCTTCTCTGCATTTTCTTAGCTTTAAGTTATCTATGGATGGGATTGTTCCTGTACCCGGCAATACAAAGTTAATAATCTCGCCTGTCATTTGCATAGTATTTGCTGTACCCATTGAAGGGCAAGCACCGAATGAAGGACAAACACATTCTTCCATTTCACTTAAAATGTCTTCATTTTCTCCGCTGAGAGCAGCAACGTCAAGTTGAGCCTGAACCATTTTTTCGCCCTTGTAAAGACCTGCAGTCATGGAACCACCTGTAACACATAGAGTCGGTATGTTTAATCTTGCCATTCCCAAATAACAGCCGGCAATTATATTATCGCAGGAAGCAACTGTTACAAGACCGTCAAAACGATGAATTTTAGCTACAAACTCTATTGATGCAGCAACAATGTCTCTTGCAGCCTGCTCGTATTTCAGTTCTACCGCGCCATTGGCTACATTGCCGCAAGTTGCAGGAACTCCAAATTCTACAGGAATTCCGCCGGCTTCCCAAATACCTTGTTTTATTTTTTCTGTAAGAGTACGCAAGTGAGCAGTTCCGGGGGAACCTTCCATATAAGTATTGGCTACTCCGATATGAGGCTTTGTTCTGATATCACAGTCGCAATAACCTGCTCCTTTCATCATAGTACGTCTATGCACAGCTTTTTTCCCGTTCCAATAAGTTCTTTCTTTATCCATTTTTTTACTTCCCTTCTTATAATAATATTATTAATAACTGTTTAATCATAAAGCTTTTTACTTCAAAATAAAATTCATGGAATTATGATATCTCCAGATTTCTCAAAAACAGATGATTTAGAATTAATTTTTATTAATTAATTTAACGAAAAACCATACTTAACCGGGTCTTTATCATCAATCAAAAATTCGCTAAATCCAGTTATATAAGCACTACCTGTAACTTCCGGAATAATTGCAGGATATTCTCCAACTTTTGTTTCACGGAGAGCTT
>DAIUCB010000077.1:0-10746 GCA_036846385.1 Bacillota bacterium
AACTATATATCCATGAATATAAATACTTTTAAAAAGTGATTGACAATTATAAAATTATATGCTATAGTGAATAAGTATTACAGATGTATTTATAGATTTCACATGTTGTTAGAGATTATATGTATGTTGAGTGTATATATAATTTGTAATGATGTGTGAAATTTTTTTACACTTAATATCATTAAATAATAGGAGGTACCTCATGAATAAAGGTACAGTAAAATGGTTTAACGCAGAAAAAGGATTTGGATTTATATCAAGAGAAGACGGAGATGATGTATTTGTACATTTCTCAGCTATTCAAGGAGATGGTTTCAAATCATTGGAAGAAGGTCAAAAAGTTAGCTTTGAAATAACTCATGGTAACAGAGGTGACCAAGCCGCTAACGTAACTAGAATATAATTAATTAGTCATAATTAATATTTTATAGAGCAGCAAAAGCAGCAAAAAAACAGGAATTAATTCCTGTTTTTTTTTTGGAAGAACAATAATGATATAAGACTGCGTTGCCAAAGAGGGAAATGAAGGGACAGCATAATTAATTATTAACAATCACAAACAAAAAAGTATAAAGAGGTTATATAGTTATTTGAACGTAATTAACTCTTTATTTTGCTAAATTATTCATTTATGCATATATGTTATATTATATAATATAAAAAGGTGGGACAGTTAATGTACGTCCCCACTGTCCCACTTAAACGAAAAATTTACTTATCAGATACACTGATAGTCCCATTATTCCGACGAATACTAAAAAGTATGGTAGAATCAGTGAAAATACTGCCAATATCATTGCCGTTAAATCATTTTTTTCCAAATTAAGCTTCTCATCTGATGCAGAAGATTTTTCTTGCTTTTTAACAAATTCTTCATCTGATTTATCAGGAATAAGATTTGCACGTCTTATTCTTTCTAAATCCTCTTCGACTCTGTTTTTAAAATTAAACATTAAAATACTCCGTTTATTTTGTGGCACATTGCAAAATGCCCATTTTCTGATTCCCGATATTCGGGTATTAATTCCCTGCAAACATCACGGGCATATTGACATCGTGTATGAAATCGACAGCCTCCCGGAGGATTGGCCGGTGAAGGAATATCACCCTTAAGTATTATTCTTTTCTTATTTTGTCTGACTGTTGGGTCAAATGACGGTACCGCAGTTAAAAGTGCTTCGGTATATGGATGAAGAGGATTATCGAAAATTTGTTTTTTATGTCCCTTTTCAACAATTTGACCAAGGTACATAACCGCTACTTCATCACTTATAAATTTAACTACCGACAGGTCATGAGATATAAATAAATATGTAAGACCAAAGTCCTCTTGTGCATCCTTTAAAAGATTTATTATTTGAGATTGTATCGAAACGTCCAATGCCGATACCGCTTCATCACATACTATAAACTCAGGATTAACGGCCAATGCCCTTGCTATGCATATACGCTGCCGTTGACCTCCTGAAAACTGGTGAGGATAACGCCCTGCCTGTTCAGGAAAAAGACCGCATTTACCGATAATCTCTATTGCTCGTTCTCTCATTTCAATTTTATTCTTTACAATATTATGCTGCAGCATAGCTTCTCCCACGATTTCATATATAGGAAGACGAGGGTTTAGAGAGCTGTAGGGATCTTGAAATATTATTTGTATTTTGGTTCTCAGCCTGTTAAGCTCACTTTTGCTCAGCTTATATATATTCTGACCGTTAAATTCAACCTGACCATCAGTAGGATTTAGAAGCTTAAGCATCGTTCTGCCCAGGGTTGACTTGCCGCAGCCTGATTCTCCGACAATTCCCAGCACCTGTCCCTTTTTGATTTTAAAGGAAATATCATCTACTGCTTTAACATAGCCGGAGGTTTTTTTAAGCAATCCCTTTTTTATAGGAAAATATTTTTTTAAATTAGATACATTGATGATATTTTCACTCATTTTGCGCTGCCTCCTTTTTACTGTAGAGATAACATGCTATTCTGTGTTCTCCTTCTAAAATTATTTCATCAGGGAACTTATTTCTGCATTCATCTGTGGCATGGCTGCATCTTGGATTGAAAGGGCATCCTGTGGGAAGATTGTTTAAATCAGGTACGTTGCCGGGTATTACATTTAGTCGTGAGCTGGTTGTAGTCATGTCAGGCTTAGAGGAAATAAGCCCCTTGGTATACGGATGTTTTGGATTTTTAAATATAGTTTCTGTATCGGCTACCTCCACTACCTTGCCGGCATACATTACCATTACTCGGTCACTCATTTCAGCGATAACGCCTAAATCGTGAGTAATAAATATTATTGATGCATTTATATCTTTCTTCAGCTCATTCATCAGATCAAGAACCTGTGCTTGAATAGTTACATCCAGAGCTGTTGTCGGCTCGTCTGCAATTAACAGCTTTGGCTCACATGCTAATGCCATGGCAATCATGGCTCTTTGCCGCATACCTCCCGAAAGAGAAAAGGGGTATTCGTCTACGACACGTTCGGGATTCGGTATTTTTACTAAATCCAGCATTTTAATACTTTCCTTGTGGGCTTCTTTCTTACTCATCCCTCTGTGAAGCATCATTGTTTCGCTTATTTGTTTTCCAATTTTAAAGATTGGATTTAAGGAGGTCATAGGCTCCTGAAATATAAAGGAAATATCATTGCCTCTGATTTCTCGGATTCTTTCGTCTGAAACCTTAAGCATATCTTCACCGTCAAATATTATTTCTCCGCCGACATATTTGCCGGGAGGAGTTTCGACCAGTCGTACAAGGGACATACAGGTGATGCTTTTGCCGCAGCCTGATTCGCCGACGATACCCAAGGTTTCACCTTCATTTACATAAAAGCTGACATCATCTGCAGCTTTGACAATACCGCGGTCAGAATAAAAATATGTTTTTAGGTTTTTAACCTCTAATAATTTCTTTTCCATACGACACCTCTATCTCTTCATTTTAGGGTCGATTGCATCCCGGAGACCGTCACCAAGTATGTTGAAGCACATTACTGAAATAAAGATGCAAATCCCCGGAGGAATCCAATACCACCATTTATATTGAATAATAAGAGTATTTCTGGCTTCCTGAATCATATTTCCCCAGGTAGGAATAGGAGGTGAAACTCCCAAACCTAGGAAGCTCAAAGATGTTTCAGTTAAAATTACATGTGCCATTCCCAATGTAGCGTATACTATAACATAGGCAAGGACATTCGGCAGAAGGTGTTTGAAGATTCGTCTGAAGTCACTTATCCCGAGAGCTTCGCATGCTTCCATATATTCCATTTCCCTTAATGTCAGTATTTGTCCCCGGACTATTCTGGCAATACTGGGCCAGCTGAGAACCGCGAGAACAAGGATTAGCGTGATTATACTGTTGCCCAATATGGATACAATAGTAATACATATTATCATGAATGGAAAGGATAGAAATATTTCGGCCAATCGCATGATAAAGGCATCTATTTTTCCTCCGTAATAGCCTGCCAAGCTGCCTAATATTACGCCAATCGTACATTCTATTGTTACTACTGCAAGGGCTACGCCGAGAGAAATTCTTCCGGCATAAAAAAGTCTGACAAATAAATCACGTCCGATTTTATCTGTACCCAGCAAATGCTCACTGCTTGGTTTTTGGTCAGAATTACTCATATTTGTGGTTTCAATGGCATAGGGTGAAATCATCGGAACTATGGCACAAAGTAATATAATAAGTATCAATACGTAAAGGCTTATCATTGCCATTCTGTTTTTTCGTAGTCTGTAAAGAACCTCTCCCCAATATGAACGGTTTTTATTTATCGCATCAATTTTTTTGCTGTTATCATAATTTACCATAAGTCACCTGCTTTCAATCGTATCTGATTCTTGGATCTGCAATGGCATATAGAATATCTGCTATTAATGCACCGAGCAGAGTCAAAAATGCCAGCATAAAGTTAATGCCAAGAATCAGAGGATAATTTCTTGTCAAGGTTGCTTCCACGGATATTTTTCCGAGTCCGGGAAGAGCGAATATTGATTCGGTTATTACTGCTCCTGACAGCAGGGAAGGAATCCAGAAGCCAAGAAGAGTTATTATGGGTATCACTGCATTACGGAAGGCGTGACGGTATATGACGGTTTTTTCCATGAGACCCTTTGCCCGTGCTGTTCTGATATAGTCCTGCTTTATAACCTCGAGCATGCTGGACCGTGTGTAACGCATAAAGGTGGCGGTAGAGTTTAAGCCTAAAACTATGCTTGGAAGAACCAGATGCCATGCAACATCAACTATCTTATCCACAGCACGTGTAGACATCAACAGAGGATCTCTTAAACCAAACAATGGAAATATCTGAATATCGACAGCAAAATTTTTCAGCAGCAAAAGTCCGAAGAAAAATGACGGAATGCTGATTCCCGTAAGTGAAAACACAGTCAAAATATTATCTGCAAGGCTGTATTGCTTTGTAGCACTGATTATACCTATAGGAATTCCGATAAGCATGGAGATGCTTAAAGCGACAAAGGATAATAGCAGTGTAGGACCTATGTAATCACCGATTACGGCGGTAACAGGTTTTTTATGATTGATGGAATAACCGAGATTGCCCTTTAATGCTTCGCCTACCCAATTGACAAAGCGTATATACCAGGGAGTGTTCAGACCAAGCTTTTCTGTTAATTCGGCTTTCTGCTCCGGGGTCATTTTCGGGTGAATCATATTGGAGGCAGGAGTACCCGGTGCTAATTCAAGTATGAAAAACAAAATAAACAATATACCCAACAGAACAGGAATCATTTGTATGATTCGCCGAAGTATGTAGTTTTTCATAAATTTCACCTCTTTCATATAAAGTATACTAAATGATTATTTTATTATATAATTGCAGGGGAGGGATTTGTTCCCTCCCTCATTTATTATTCTATTGTTATATCTTTTAATCGCTGTATCCAGGTCGAGTATGTACCAAGCTCCATACCCTTAACTCTGTTATTGATACCCCATATTTCACTTCTGTATGCTATAATCGCATGAGGTATTTCTGTGTTCATAATTTTAGCCCATTCTTTGTAAATTGAAGCTCTCTTAGCTGTATCAAATTCATTTTTGCCCTTCCTTACAAGCTCCATTGCAGCCGGATTTTTATATCCAGAAGCATTAAATCCGCCGGTTTGGCTTGCATCATCATCAAACAATGCACCGGTTGGATCCGGGTCAATTGACAACGAGAAGCCCATCGTGTAAATATCAAAGGTTCTGCCCTCCGGCGTAGCATCGAAGGTACGTGATACAACTGTGTCAAAGTCCATTAATTCAACCTCAAGCTCAACCCCCAATTGCTTCCAGGTATCTGCTGCCATACCTGAAAGTGTACTCGGCCATGATACGTCGGTATAAATTATCCAATTAATGTGGAATTTCTTACCGTCTTTGTAACGGAATCCGTCAGCACCCATTTTCCAGCCTGCTTCATCCATAAGCTTACCTGCCTTTTCCATATCGAATTTATATGCATTCAGCTCAGATGATTCAGGGAATGCCCATGATGACGGAGATATCGGCGCCATACCTATTGATGCGAGACCTTCACCATATTGTACCTTTATGAATGCCTCTCTGTCAAGAGCGTACATTAAGGCCTGACGTACTCTTACATCATTCAGCTGCGGCTTTTTACAGTTAAAGCACATAAATGTATATCCGTTTCCCAGAAAATTTTCTACATGAATATTGTCAAGAGCTTCTATTGCTGCAAGATTTTCTTTGCTTGAGGATATCTGTGCAAAATCAATTTGATTTGTTTGAAGAGCAGAAATTAAGCTTTCATCAGGAACCTCACTCATCAATATTCCGTCTATTTTAGCCGCATTTGCAGTATCCCAATAGTTTTGATTCTTCATAAGCTTAATAAACTGTTTCGGTTCCCAGCTGTCAAATACCATAATATCAGAACCTAGAGGCTTTTCATTATAAGTTAAAAAGTCCTCCCACTTTTCAAATTTATAATAATGCTTTGGCATTATACCGTAAATAAAGCATTCTATATTTGACGGTGCCGCATTGCCTTCTGTAAAGGTGAAGCTGATTGTTTTTTCATCAATTACTTTGATACCGTCAAAGGTACTTTTCTTGCCGGTATGAAAATCCTCATAACCTACCATTGTATTAACCGCATACGCTCTAGGACCATTATAGTCCGGATGGGCAATTGTCATATATGTAAAAGCAATATCTTCTGTAGTGAGAGGCTTCCCGTCGGAAAACTTAATACCGTCCTTCAATGTGAAGGTATAGGTAAGTTTATCATCCGAAAGCTTCCATTCCTTTGCCAGATCAGGGATCATTTCTCCCTTTGGATTATTATCGACGAGAGCTTCGAATATTGCGTCACATACATAACCGTCATATACAGTGTCCTCTAAAATTGGATTGAATACTCCTGAGCTTCCTGATGAGCCTAATTTCAAAATCTTGTCGCCCTTTGGCTCTTCTTTCTTTGGTTCCTCTGCTTTCGGCTCTTCTGTTTTCGATTCCTCTGTTTTTGAATTGGTATCAACCGGCGGAGTTTGTTTTGTACAACCGGTAAACATACTAAGCACCATAATAATTACCAATAACATCGTTAATGTTTTTCTTGCATTCATTTTGTTTCCCTCCTATTTTTTTGGTCTTATACAATATTTAAATCATATAAGCTTCATATAAAACAATTGTATGTATAAAATTATATTTACAATACAATTGCAATATTATATTTTTTGAAATAATTGAGATAGCAATCTGTTGGATTTATGTGCCACATATTCCGAAAACTGAAAGTATTTGTATTGTTATTTTAATTTATATGTATTTAGTAGCCAAGTATGCAGACATATATATTAATATATATGCCTGACAATTTTAATTCTTAAATATATAATAAAGAACCCTTCAAATATTGGATTTTTATAATCCTTTATCTGAAGGGCTGATATTTTTAATTGGAATTATTAGCCTTTATTCAATTGTTATATTTTTTAAATGCTGTACCCATGATGAATATGTTCCCAGCTCAATTCCCTTAACTCTTTTGTTGATTCCCCATATTTCGCTTATGTATGCAATTATGGCATGAGGTATTTCCTCATTCATTATTTTAGCCCATTCCTTGTAAATTACGGCTCTTTTTTCAGTATCAAATTCCGTTTTGCCCTTCTTTATAAGTTCCGCTGCATAAGCATTCTTATAACCTGAAGCATTATAGCCTCCCGCAGTATACGCATTATCATCAAACAATGCACCTGTTGGGTCAGGATCTATAGAAACGGAAAATCCCATTGTATAGATATCAAAATCCTTATCATCAGGTGCTGCCTCCATTGTACGTGCGGCAACCACCTGATGATCCATCAATTCTATTTCCAGATCTACACCTAATTGCTTCCATGTATCAGCAGCCATTCCGGACAGTGTACCAGGCCAGGTTGTATTCGTATAAACAAGCCAATTGATATGAAATTTTTCCCCATCCTTATATCTGAAGCCATCCTTTCCCATTTTCCATCCGGCCTCCTCCATAAGCTTGCTTGCCTTTTCCATATCAAACTTATAATCATTAAGCTCAGATGGATCAGGAAATGCCCATGAAGCGGGAGATATAGGAGACATACCTACTGAAGCCAATCCTTCTCCGTATTGCGCCTTTATAAATGCTTCTCTGTCAAGAGAATACAATAGAGCTTGCCTCACCCTGACGTCTGATAGCTTGGGATTTACACAATTAAAGCACATAAATGAATATCCGTTTCCCGGATAATTAACTACGCTTACGTTATCCAGAGACTTCAGAGCAGCAAGGTTTTCAGCGGCGGAGGGTACCTTCGCAAAGTCAATTTGATTTGTCTTCAAAGCAGAAATAATACTCTCATCAGGTACCTCACTGAAGAGAATACCGTCAATTTTGGCTCCGCCAGCTTTATCCCAGTAATTTTTGTTTTTCACTACCTTAATAAATTGTTTGGGTTCCCAGCTGTCAAATACCATTACACCTGAGCCCAGCGGCTTTTCATTAAGAGCCAGAAAATCCTCCCATTTTTCAAACTTATAATAATGCTTTGGCATAATGCCGTAAATAAAGCATTCTATATTGGCAGGGGCAGCCATTCCTTCCTTGAAGGTAAAGCTGATATTTTTCTCATCAATTATTTTGATACCATCAAATGTAGATTTAGTTCCGTTATGGTATTCGTCATAGCCTGCTAAGGAGCTGACAGCATATGCTCTGGGTCCGTTATAATCAGGATGTGCTATTGTAAGATAAGTAAAAGCAACATCCTCTGTTGTCAAAGGCGTATCGTCGGAAAACTTTATGCCATCCTTCAATGTAAAGGTATATGTCAGCTTATCTTCTGAAAGCTTCCATTCCTTTGCAAGAACCGGAATCATTTCTCCCTGCGGGTTGTTGTCAACAAGAGCTTCAAATATTGTTTTAGTAACATAATCATCATAAATATTGTCTGCCATAACAGGATTAAATAATCCGGTATTTCCGGAAATACCGATTTTCAAAATCTTGCTATCCGTACCCTGATTAGCATCAATCGGACTTGTTTGCTTACTGCAGCCGACAGACATTGTTATTAAAAGAATAAATGCCAATAACAACGATAATATTCTCTTTTTATTCATTTTATTGCCTCCAAATCTTTTACCGATATAAAATAAGCCTTGAGCCTCAGAGCTCATTTCTAATAGAATTATAGCTTATTTTGTCGAATAAATCAATTTATATTATTGGGGACGTACCTAATGTACCACTTTAAGCTATCTATTTTTATTAGATACGCAAAATTATTATTAGTTTAACGAAAAATGTATGAGAAAGTAGTATGCATTGAGAAATCACAGTATTGTATTGAGTTATCCATTTTATGCACTTATATAATAGAAAAGTAAAAAGATGTGACAATAAAAGTACATACTCGTCGTCCCACGTAAAAGTGTGATAACGAAAGTACATATTTGCCGTTCTCAAAAATTGGGACAACAAAGGTACGTCCCCACTGTCTCAAAATAAATAATTATAAATTACAGAACATTTATTTACATTTGATGATTATTTATGTTATAATATTCAAAAATTATGGAGGACAGGCTGCAATGAGAATAAATGATATTTTCGATAAAAAAAGATTTGTGTTTTCTTTTGAAATTTTCCCGCCAAAAGCAACATCATCGGTGAATACAATTTACAAAACACTGGAAGCGTTAAGTGATTTAAGACCGGATTTTATCAGCGTTACATACGGAGCAGGCGGAGGAAGCAATCAAAACAAAACAAAGGAGCTTTCATCCCTTGTTAAAAATAAATATGGGATAGAGTCGGTAGCTCATCTGACCTGTATACGTTCTACAAAGGATGAAATAAGAGAGATTTTAAACGAACTTAAATCAGAGGGTATTGAAAATATATTGGCGTTGAGGGGAGATATACCTTTGGATGAGGAGGTAAAGGGTGATTTTAAATATGCGTCGGATTTAACTGAATTTATCAGGGAAAATGGTGATTTTGACATTGCCGGAACATGTTATCCCGAAGGACATATAGACGGAAAAAGTATTGAGGAGGATGTTAAAAATTTAAAGCATAAAATTGATGCGGGGGTAACACATCTTATTACGCAGCTGTTTTATGACAACAATGATTTTTATAATTTTCTGGATTTAGCTAAAAAATACAATATAAATGTACCGATAGAGGCAGGTATCATGCCTTTGACCAATAAAAAGCAGATAGAAAGAATTGCTACCTTGAGCGGCTCTAAAATTCCGGCGAAATACCACAAAATAATGGATAAGTTTGAGCATGACACTGATGCTCTGACGGATGCCGGTATAGCATATGCAACAGAGCAAATCATTGATTTAATAGCAATGGGCGTTGACGGAATCCACCTTTATACTATGAATAATCCGTATGTTGCAAGAAAAACTCATAACAGTATCATATCTGTTATTCACTCAGTTAACAGAGATTAGAGTCGGGAAAGGATATAAAAATGAAATTCAGCGAATTTATTAAGACTAATGTAGCGATATTTGACGGAGCAATGGGTACTCAGCTTCAAGGTAAAGGGCTTAAGCTCGGAGAGGTGCCGGAAACCTTAAATATTAATAATAAGGATATAATAATTGAAATACACAAAAAATACATAGATGCAGGCGCAAAGGTAATAACGACAAATACCTTTGGAGCAAATGAGCTTAAGCTTGAAAAAACAGGATATGCCGTTGAGGATATTGTAGCTTCCGGGATTCAGGCTGCACGAGCTGCTGCGGCTGACAGAGAAGATATTTTTATTGCTCTTGATATGGGACCGATCGGAGAGCTCATTGAGCCTATGGGCAGCTTATCCTTTGACAGAGCATATGAAATTTACAAAAGGCAGGTAGTTCAGGGTGTTAAATCCGGAGCTGATTTGATTCTGATTGAAACAATGACGGATTTATATGAGTTGAAAGCTGCTGTGCTTGCTGCAAAAGAAAACAGCTCTTTGCCGGTAATTGCTACCATGTCATTTGAAAAGGATCACAGAACCTTTACGGGATGTTTGCCGAGCAGTATGGCTATAACGCTGGAGGGCTTGGGAGCAGATGGATTGGGTATAAACTGTTCTCTTGGTCCTGCAGAGATTTATCCTATCGTTGCTGAATTGATAAAATGGACCGATGTGCCTATACTGATTCAGGCAAATGCGGGGCTTCCGCCAGTCAGAAACACCATAGCCTGCT
>DAIUCB010000078.1:0-10626 GCA_036846385.1 Bacillota bacterium
AATTAATGTTTAGAACACTTAAAAAGTAGTTCTAAACATATTATACGAGGAGAATGAGGTTGAATTTATATTGCAAGCAATTGAGTTTGTGGCAGAGTATGGGTTCCTCTTTCTTGATGATTACATATTGGATATTGAATCCGGAAAATGGAAACATAAAGAATATTCCGGCTCATACATTATAGCTGATCACTTTGGAATCGAAGAAAGCCTCAGATTTCTCAAAGCCAGAAGCTATAATTCTGCTGATGAGAAAAAATATATGCCGGATGAATACAAGAAATATTTTGATGAGGCAAAAATATATGCTAATCGAATAATAAAAAGACCTAGACAAGAATTAAGAACTCTTGATGAAGAAAAATACTGCGGTAAAGGCTGGTTTTATTTTATTAATTCAAACATCAGCACCTGATTAAATAGTAAAGTCAGGTGCTTAAAATTAAAAGCAATTTTAACAATTTATAAAGTAACGATTATTTGATTGCTTTAAAATCTATAAGCTCAATATCGGAAGATATGTGTCCGGTTATTGAAGGCTGTTCTTGCATAAGATCTGTAGATAAATATTTTTTATTATCATCCGGGAATACAGTTACAATAACTGAGCTTTCATTTTCAAGTATATCCTGAGCCATCAAAGCACCAAGAAAATTAGCACCGGAGGAAATGCCGACTCCCAAACCTAATTTACCTGCCAGCTTTCTCGACATATTGATTGCGTCACCGTCGTCTACCATTATAATTTTATTAAGCTCATCAAGCCTCAATATCTCGGGAATAAATTCATCTCCTATTCCGGCAATTCTGTGAGAGCAGGATATTTTTCCCCCTGTAGCCATGGTAGGCGAATTGGCAGGATCCAAGGGGAAGGCTCTGCAGCTTGGGTAAATTTCGCACAGAGCTTTTTTTATACCCATTATTGTACCTCCTGTTCCTACACCTGCAACTATACCCTCCGGTATTCTATCGATTTTATCTAATTGAGATAAAATTTCCTTGCCGGTTGTCAAATAGTGGGTATCTGTATTAAATGGATTTGAAAATTGGTGTGGCAAAAAAATACCTTGTTCTTCTCCCATTTTATCAGCCAGTTCAATGGCTCCCGTAAAGCCTCCTTCCTTTTTTGAAACTGACTTGATATCTGCTCCGTAGCTTTGCAGCAGACTTACACGTTCACTGCTCATCCAATCGGGAATAAATATGGTTACAGGATTTCCCAGATAGGCGCCTAATGCTGAAAAGGAAATTCCCGTATTGCCGCTGGTAGCCTCGATTATTCTGTAGCCATCCTTGATAGCTCCTGATTCATAGGATTTTTTTAAAATATAGTAAGCAATTCTATCCTTTATGCTTCCCGTTAAATTATACTGCTCAGCCTTTGCATAAACTTTTCTGTCCTTGCCCTTGTATTTGACTGTAATTTCCAGCAATGGGGTAGTACCTATCATAGCTTCTATATTTTTAAATTTTTCAGATAATGCTTTGCTCATTGTCATTATATTAACCTCCAGATGATTATTATATATTAGTATATGTTATCTTCCGAAAATTTAGTTAATCAAATCCAAGTAATTAAACAATTAAACAATTATTTAATTATTTAATTTCAGAGTGAATATAGAATTTACAATTGGAAAATATTGTGTTACAATAATCTTAGTTGTAAATCAAGTTAAATATTTTTGATTTATTACATCTCTTGGGTGCTGCGGGATATAATAAATTTCATCCTGATGCTGTAAGCCAGCCTGCTTTTCATTTAAATTATAATCAAAATTTATTTTTACACCCGGGAAAATACGAATATTTAATACAGTAATTTTAAAATAGTCTTTACCTTCTATCGTCATATTATAGGTTGTAAAATAATATTCAGGACCTTTTATTAAGGTACCATAAGGATGTGCTACAGGTAGATCAAAGGTAATCGGGTTAGTGGTTGTTATCAGTTTCTTAACGGGTATTGCATAATCATCGCCCTGTCTCGCATAAATTGTGACAACTGCATCGGGTACAGCATCCTTACCGCGATTTTTAAATACATAAAGCTCTATAAAGCCAAAGCTGTGGTTAATTGTATTTTCTGTAATATATGCATTCATTTTCGAATGCAAGGCTGTATTATAATATTCATGCAATCTTTTATTAATATTTATATCATTATAGTTCATTTTATTGTTTCTCCTTTTTATTTGACTAAATTAAAATGAAAGAAATTTCAAATTTCTTTCATTTATAATATGCGAATTATAAAAAGAAATGTCTAATTGTAATTTACAAGGTATATTAAATGCACTAACATTTATTAATCATATACAAGGAGTTATTATGTATGTAGAAATATGGAACATTTTTAAATGTCTATGTAATATAGGAATTTTAATAATAATTATTACCTATCTTCATATGCAAAACCGCAATATTGAAATAGAATATTTCGATATAAAGCTAGATAATATGATGATGAACCAAAGAGGACTAAAAATAGCACATATCTCTGATGTTCATTTACCTAATAACAGCTTTAATACAGAAAAATTAAAAGCTATATTAAAGGATGAAAGACCTGACATTATTGTTATAACCGGGGATTTAATTTATAAGCATAAAAAAATTGATGAGATTGAATTGGGACGTTTTTGCAATAGTTTATCGAGTATTTCCAAGACATATGCAGTAACCGGAAATCATGAAACCTGGAGCAGAAGCCTAGAACAATGGAATAAAGTACTTAATTCAAACAAAGTAATAGTCTTAGATAATAAGATAGAAATATTTAGTCAAAATAAATGTGAGCTTGCGATAGTAGGACTTAGAGAAGGCTGTCACTATACAGAGGAGCTTTTCAGAGGCATGGGTGTTGAAAGCAACATTCCCAAGCTGTTATTATCCCACAGACCGGAACATTTTATTGAATATTATTCATCTCCGACAGGAATCAGACCTGATTTAGTACTATCAGGGCATGCCCATGGCGGTCAATTTAGGATTCCATTCTTTAATAAGTCTGTTTATTCACCGGAACAAGGCATTTTTCCCAAATACTCATCAGGATTATATTATTCAGATAATGGGGTACAAATGATAGTAAGCAGGGGATTAGGCAACAGTGTTTTTCCGATAAGAATTAACAATAGAATTCATTTGCCTATAATAAATCTCAAGTGATTAATAAATTATTGACAATTTTAATTATTTATTAAATATAAGGGGTATTAGAATGATAGAATATGGAAGAAGTATCAGATGGTTCAATGATTATGAGGATGAAATTAAATTTTCCGAATCAAATGGTTTTGATTTTATGCAGCTATGGTTTGTAAAAGGCGAATTGGTGTTGGATAAGGTATTAACTCCAAAGGAGCAACATGTTTATAATTCCAATTTTCCGGTAATAATTCATGCATTGTATGACGTTAATGACTATGACAAATATAACAGTGAGCTTATACGGATACTTAAGCTTTTAAAGCATAGTGAGGTCATAATTCATCCTATTTGTGAGGAGCTTGTGGTAAATAAGGAGACAATATATTTGATTTCGGACAATATTTACAGAACGAATCAACTGCTTAAATCCGAAGGTGTTAGATTATATGTAGAAAATAACAGTATAATTGACAAAGTTAATTATATGCCCGGAGATTTGAAAATAGTGTTTGACAGAAATCCTGACGTTGAACTGGTGCTTGACATAGCCCACATTGATAGCTATAAGCATCTGCAAAATATTCTGGAAGTAAAATTTCCTAAATGTCTTCATATATCCGATAAACGATTTATTTCTTTTCATGAACATCTGGCTGTCGGACAGGGCGAATTGAATTTTGATTTAATTTTCAGAAAATACCTAAAAGAATTTGAAGGAAAAGTTATATTTGAAGTTGTCGGAACAGATGAAGAAATAATAAATTCTAAAAATATAATAAAAACTGCAATAGAAAACAAATATTATATTAATAGAAATATATTAGCGTATAATTAATAGTTAAAATTTCTGATATTAAATCTATAATTTCAAACGAAGGACCGAAAAATATGAAAACAAAAAAAGCAGCTATAATACTAATGTTAATTTCTTTTGCAGCTTTTATATTTTATTTTAGTTCTAATCAATTTAGCGATAAAAATACTAATGCTATATGGCAGGTTGAAGTAGTTGATGAAGCTACACAAAAAAAGATTGAAGATGCGGAAATAATAGTTACAAATATAGACAAAAAATTTAATATTTCATATGATAACAATAAAATAACTCTTCCACAAAAACCAGATTCCATGTATGCTAAAAATAATTATCCATACGGGTATACTATAATTACATATTCTGACGGATATTTGCCCAGGATTGACCATAATATCCAAATTGGAAGCAATGGAATAACAAATCTTACTTTAACACTGGAAAGAGCCATACCGTTTAATAATCAGTCATATACAGAGTTTTTTCATTATTCTCCGCAAACTGCCGTTGCAGAAATGTTTAATTATTATAATATTAACCCATAATAATTTTGGGATTAGCTAAAAGCTTGTTTTGCATAGAATTATTATTGTAATACTAATTAATGCGGAATATTATTTTACCAGCTTTGATCTGTTAGGCTGTATAATAAAGCTAAACTTCTCCTCTCCCGAGCTTATATTGGATAGGTTTATATTATATGAGGTTGTTATATTGGGATAAATTTGAACATTAAATATATAAGCACTGTAATATCCGTCTGCGTGGATGCCGATTATATAATAATCGTTGATATCCGGAGTTAACTCATTTAATGCAGGCAGCTCAAAGGGCGTGGTATTGCCGTTCTTATCGGTATTATGCTGTGCTACCAGGCGTCCCTCAGCTTTTTCCTCATATAATCCCGATACAGTAATTATGGAAACTCTGACTGATGCATTCTCAATCGGCATATTATTTTCACTGCTTAATACGCATACTTCTAAATAGCCGATTTCATTATTGGTTTCCTTCTTGTTTTGATTCTTAATATCTGGATTTATTATTATATTTTTTGCTCTATAAGGTTTACTTGAATTTATAATCATCTTGATATCCCTTTCTTGACAGTATTTAATTTAATATTATATTATGTAAATAAAAGCAATAGGTCATCAATTATAATAGAAATTAATAAGATAATTTATAAAAATTTACTTAAGGAGTTTGAAAATGAATTTAAAATTTAAATTTGACTGCGAAAATATCGATTGGAATAAGGTATCGGAAATTCTAAAAACTGTAGGAATGGCATATTACGAAGGAGAGTTGCATAGGAAAGCTTTTGAAAACAGTTATGTTGTCGTATTTGTTTTTGATGAGGACAGACTTATTGGTCTCGGTCGTGCACTTTCTGATGGAGCATATCAGGCTGCACTATATGATATTGCAGTATTGCCTGAATATCAGGGAAATAATATAGGCACTGAAATTATGAACAGAATTTTGGAAAAGGTTCAACAATTTAATGTTATTTTATATGCTTCACCGGGGAAAGAAATATTCTATAAAAAATTGAAATTCAGAATGCTTAAAACAGGAATGGCCTTATTTACTAATCCGGTAAAAATGAAGGAAAGAGGAATTATCGAATAGTATTAATTCAATATATTAAGCTTGGATACAAATTTTTTTCGCTACTGAATGAAATTGTGATTAAATCACTGAAGCAGTTAAAAATAAAAGATATAATGAATATAATTTATGGAAAGAGGTAAATAATTATGTCTATTTTTGATTTTTTCAGTAAAAATGATAATAACAAGGATTTACAAAGTAAAGTCTTATCTGTAAAAAAGGTGAGATGTCCGCAAAATCATCCATGTCCATCTGTTAAAATATGTCCTGTTGGAGCACTAACTCAATATAAATTTGAGGCTCCAAAGGTAGATTTAAATAAATGTGTCAAGTGCGGTAAATGCGTCAAATTATGTCCTACCAGAGCACTTGTACTCGAATAGTGTATTAAATAATATTTTATTATAATATACAGAGATATTTATTTTAATTATATGACTTATATGAGGTGACAGTTTGAAAAACAATAAATTCCTATATTTAATTACAATTCTTTTTTTTGCATTAGGATTTGTGAACATACATTTTTCTCTGGTTGGGATAGTTTGTATGCTTCTTCCCTTACTGCTGCTTATAAAGGATAATAAAAAAACATGGTGTCAAGGCTATTGCCCGAGAGCAAGTCTTTATACCAGTTGCGGAAGACTAACAAATAAACATTCAAGGAAAACGCCCATTTTTTTTATTAAGGGAAATATGAAATGGATAATGCTGTCGTACTTTGGGATTAGTTTATTTATTATTATAATGTCAACTCTTAAGGTTGCGGCAGGTAGTATTCCTGTCATGGGTTATCTGAGATTCCTTCTTGTTTTTCCAATCAAGGGAGAAATGCCACAGCTGATTCAATTCAGCAATATGGTTTCTTGGGTTACACATTTATCTTATCGTTTTTATTCAATGATGATGACAACTACTGTACTGGGATTAATTATGGCTATTGTTTATAAACCCCGAACATGGTGTACAATATGCCCGATTGCAACAATTTCGGATTCATATATAAAATTTAAAAAATGATACGGAGGTAGAGGTATGACAATTACATTATATATTATTTCTTTTTCTGCTCTTTTAATTTCATTTATTAAAAGCAAAGAAAAAACAATTCTTTCCCTTAAAAAAGCATGGAAAGCTTTTGAAAATATTTTACCGCAGTTTCTTTCAATAATAGTTATCATAGGTATTATGCTGGCAATACTAACTCCGGGTCAGATTTCTAAGCTTTTGGGCAATGAGTCAGGATGGATAGGCGTAATATTAGCAGCCTTAATTGGATCAATCACGTTGATTCCGGGTTTCGTTGCATTTCCCCTTGCTGCGGCACTTTTAAAAAATGGAGCAGGTTATATGCAGATTGGGGCTTTTGTTTCCACTCTTATGATGGTAGGTATAGTTACAGTTCCTGTTGAAATTAAATATTTTGGCAGAAAAGCAACATTAATTAGAAATACTTCAGCCTTTTTGTTTTCATTTATTGTTGCATTGGTAATGGGGGTGTTTATGTAATGAAGAAAATAGTTAAACGATATAAATTTTTTATAGCACTTGCTGTTATAAATTTATTAATAATCATATTTTTTCCCGATGTAGGAAATAAATCAATAAGTATCACATGGAAAAATACTCTTGAAATGCTGTCTGTAATCCCGCCGATTTTTATTTTGCTTGGTCTGTTGGATGTATGGGTAAAAAGGGAAACAATGGTGAAATATATGGGTGAAGGCTCCGGTTTTATCGGTATTTTGCTTGCATTCTTTTTAGGCTCAGCAGCAGCCGGACCTTTGTATGCAGCATTCCCGGTTGCAGGCGTGCTTCTGAAAAAGGGAAGTAAGCTTTCTAATGTGTTGATAATGCTGGGAGCTTGGTCTACAACAAAAATTCCGTTGCTTTTGTTTGAAGCATCCTCAATGGGATTAAAATTTACTGCTTTAAGATTGGTAATGGATCTTTTAGGTATAGCAGTTATAGCATATATTACTGAGAGATTGTTAAATAATGACGAGAAGGAAGATATTTACAAAAGAGCTGCTATTATAGATTAGCGATATATACAAACAGTTAAATATCAGTATTAATTGACATATTTGGTTTTAGATATGACTTATTATAAAATGGCGGAAATCATTGTTGATAGCCGCTGTTTTTTATTCTGATTATTCTTTTTTATCTTGAATATAATTACCATTAATTAATACGTACAGAGAAAAATGATAATACGTCTCCTCAAAAATAGTTATTGACATATGTCATAATGGTGATATAATAAAATCATAATTGACATATGTCATAAATAAAAAGGAGGTGATAAGATGCCAGGATTAGATGGAACAGGACCAAATGGAAACGGACTTCTTACCGGTAAGGGATTGGGTCTTTGTGCTGATGCAGGTAAAGGTTATAGCAGAGGCTTAGGCAGCGGTTTCAGAAGAGAACGGAGGTGCGGAAGAGGCTTCAGGGGTTTTTTTTCTGATGACAAAGATTTTTCTGGGACGGATAAAGAGATTCTTTTGAGACAGAAGGAGTTCATGGAAAGAAGACTTTTTATTATTAATGAACAGCTTGAAAGACTATAATTAAAGTAGGTGATGGGAGGACGCTCCTATTGCTTATTTTAGAGGTGAGGTGAATATAATATGGCAAGACCGAGAAAATGGAGAAAGGTATGCTGTCTCCCTGAAAGTAACAGATTTGGCCCCCTCAATTCTCGTATTAATCATGATAATTTTATTAATATGACTGTTGATGAATATGAAACAATACGACTGATTGATTTAGAGGGTTTTACTCAGGAAGAGTGTTCTGTGCAAATGAATATTGCCAGGACGACTGTTCAGGGCATATATAATGATGCTCGAAAAAAGCTTGCTGATTCTCTTGTCAACGGTAAGGTTCTGAGAATTGAAGGCGGAGATTACAAGCTTTGTGAGGGCAACGATTTTTCTTGTGGTCCCGGCTGCTGCAGAAACAGATATGGCAAAATGGCTAAAAATGATGAAATTCATCCTGGTTTACATGGTGAAGAATAAATAAATATATTGGGAGGTTTATTATGTCTTACAGTCCGCCGTTAGGCAGTTCAATAACTAATACTAAAATGAGAACACCTGAACATGTTTCTGAATTCTCCGGAATGTGTGCTGTATGTACCGCAAATTGCATAGGTACTTGTGAAATCGGTTTATCATCAATAAGAGGTTCCGAAGCAATATATCCTTATGAAACGGATATAAATCAATTTGCATCTGAAAAAGATTATCCTCTGGATTTTTCACACTTTAATATTAACGGAAGAGTATTCGGAGCAGTAGGATGTCCTGAGGATTCTAATAAAGCAACCTTTCCTAAGGTAAACATCAGCACAGCTTTTGGTGTAAAAAATAAAATCCATTTAAAGGCACCAATCATTTTACCTGCTATGGCGAAATTGAACTGGAAGGATTATTATGCAGGAGCTGCATTAGCAGGTGTATTGGCGGTAATCGGAGAGGATGTTGTTGCAAAGGATAAAAATCTTGTTTTAGAAAATGGAAAGGTTGTTTCGTCTCCTCTCATTGCTGAAATGATATCATCATTCAGAGAAGTATATAGGGGTTATGGAGATATTATTCTTCAAGCCAATTATGATGATGAAAGCTTAGGAGTATTAGAATATGCCATCACTAAATTAGGTGTAAAATCAGTAGAGCTTAAATTCGGTCAGGCAGCAAAAGGAATTCAAGGGATGGGTAGAGTTAAAAATATTGAGGATGCATTAAGGTTTCAAAAAATGGGTTATTTAATTTATCCTGATCCGTCCGATTCTGTTATAGCCGAAAATTATAAAAAGGGTATAGGTCAAATATTTGAAAAAATAGGTAAGCTCCCTATGTGGAATGAAGGAATGCTTATTAAAAGGGTTGCTGAGCTGAGAAAATTGGGTGCTGAACATATTTGCTTTAAAACAGGACCTTTTGCTCCTAATGATTTAGTAAAAATTCTTAAAATTGCATCAAAGGCCGGTGTAGATTTAGTTACATTTGACGGTGCAGGCGGAGGTTCGGGTAACAGTCCGGTAAAAATGATGAATGAGTGGGGAATACCTACAGTTTATTTAGAAAGCATATTATATGACATTCTAAAAAAATTTAAAGAAAAAAATTATATTATGCCTCAGATTGCAATAGCAGGAGGATTTGCGACGGAGGATCAGGTGTTCAAGGGATTGGCTTTAGGTGCTCCGTACATAGGTTTAGTTGCCATAGGCAGAGCTGCAATGGCTGCAGCAAATATTGGCAAGCAGGTTGGAGACTTAATAAAAAAAGGAACAGTTCCTAAGGAGTATCAGAGATACGGAAATACAATAGAAGAAATATTCGGAGATATAAGAGAGCTCAAGGTTGTATACGGTGATGAAACAGCAAATATTTCACCCGGTGCGATAGGCGTATATTCATTAATTAACAGAATTTCAGCAGGATTAAAGCAGCTAATGGCTCTAAACAGAAAGTTCAGTTTAGAATATATTGACAGAAGTGATATTGTACCACTTACCGACCTTGCATCAAGGGTAACGGGACTTTGTACTTATGAGGCTCTGGTAAAAAAAGAGCTTGATAGCATTTAGTTAATATTGTATAAAAACGGATAAAATTTGAGGAGGATTACGAATGAAAATAGCAATACCTGTAGATGATAAATCAATGGAAACAACCGTTTGTCAATCCTTTGGACGTACGCCGTATTTTTTAATTTATGATACGGAATCTAAAGAAGGTATGTTTTTGGATAACAGTGCAGCAGCCAGTCAGGGCGGTGCAGGAATCAAGGCAGCACAAACTATTGTTGATAATAAAGCGGATATGCTGATTACACCAAGGTGCGGGGAAAATGCTGCGGAGGTTTTAAAATCAGCAAATATAAAAATATACAAAACAAAAAATAATTCGATTAATGACAATATTAATGCATTAATTGATGGAATGCTATCGTTATTAGATGAAATCCATGCAGGGTTTCATAATCACGGAGGAAAATAAAATGAAAATAGCTGTGCTAAGCGG
>DAIUCB010000079.1:0-10587 GCA_036846385.1 Bacillota bacterium
TGCACGCGCATTATAATTACTGTGCTCTTGAGGATATTAATGCGGCAGTAGATTTAGCTGTCGAGGTAATCACCAATTTTAACGAGCAGACCATAAATAAAATATTAAAAAAATAATAATCTGCAAGTATTTATAATAAGAAACACGATGTTTAGCCACATGCTAATAAGTCATTTTTTTGAGGATATGGTGTAATCTCATATTTTGGGTTACACCGCTTTTTATTATGCTGATTTTTGCGTTGTTTCTTCTTTTTATTTCTTACTGAAAATATTTGCAACTTTGACTGTAAATTTTCAATCATCTGCTTGACTTGAATGAAGAGTATGGATATAATATAGTTAGTGAAAATATAATTAGATTTAAGCAAAAATTTTCAATGGAGGTATTTTTGTGGGATTTAAAAGAGATCATTATTTAAATAAACTGATTATGAAAAAACACAATGGACTTATTAAGGTTATTACCGGAATTCGCCGTTGCGGTAAATCATATTTGCTGTTTTCTATTTTTAAAAATCACTTGATTGAAAACGGTGTTGATGAAAATCATATTATAGAAATTCCGTTTGATTCTTTTGAGTTCAAAAAGTACAGAGACCCTGAAATTCTGTATCCATATATAAAGGAAAAGATAACCGATGATATAATGTATTATGTTTTGTTGGACGAAGTACAGCTTCTAGATGAATTTGAATCTGTGCTTAACGGACTTATGCGTATCAAAAATGTGGATGTATATGTTACCGGCAGCAACGCTAAATTTCTTTCAAAAGATATTATCACAGAGTTTCGTGGTCGTGGCGACGAGCTTTATATGCAACCGCTTTCTTTTACAGAGTTTATGGAAGAATATGACGGCAACAAATATGACGGATGGAATGAATATGTTTTATATGGCGGTTTGCCACCTGTTATATTACTGTCAACTCCCGAACAAAAGATAGAATTTCTTAAAAACCTATTCAAAGAAACCTATATCAACGATATTATCGGTAGACATAATATCAAGAATAAGGATGAGTTTGAAGAACTTATAGATATTCTTTCTTCCGGTATAGGTTCGCTTACTAACCCTAAAAAATTAACCGATACCTTCAAATCGAAAAAGCAAAAAACTATTAGTGTTAATACAGTGAAAAACTATCTCGATTATCTTTGCGACGCCTTTGTTGTAAACAAGGCAGTGCGATATGACATAAAAGGCAGAAAATATATTGACACTCCACATAAATATTATTTTACCGATGTGGGACTTCGTAATGCGCGAATCAATTTCCGACAAATTGAACAAAATCACACTATGGAAAATATTATTTTCAACGAACTTTTAAGCCGTGATTTTAATGTTGATGTTGGAATCGTAATTAGTACGCAAAAGGATAAAAACGATAAGGTTGTACGCAAACAATTTGAGGTTGATTTTGTGTGTAACAAAGGCTCAAAGCGTTATTATGTACAGTCAGCGTTTTCTGTTCCCGATAGCGAAAAAATGCAGCAGGAATCAAATTCTCTGCTGCGAATAGACGACTCTTTTAAGAAGATTATTGTTGTAAAAGACACCCCTGCACCTTGGTACACCGAGGAGGGAATTCTCGTAATAGGCGTATATGATTTTTTGCTTAAAACAGATAGCTTGGATTTGTAAGTGAAATTTTATTTTGATTGATCTTTGTAATCCGCCTTGCAATGATGATTTATGTAATTTTGGAATATTTCCTTATTAAAACTCAGCATTTTAAGGCTCGTTTTTTTATCAGAACGCTAATGTGAATTGCATTGCAACTCTTTTTAATTTTTGATTGTTAATTGTATAAAAAAATATTATAATATCGTAGAAAGGCTTAATTTTATCGTTAATTTTGTAAAGACTATTCTCTAGAGAGGTGCAGACATGAGATTAAATTTATTTATAACAGCTATAACACCGGGTATTGCTCTGGGTTTAGCCTTGTATTTTTTTGACAGACACGATAAGGAACCTTTAAAAATGCTCCTAAAGGTATTTTTTTTAGGAGTACTGAGCGTTATTCCGACAATACTGGTTGAAAATATATTGTCAGGACTAAATATATTTCCGGGAATATTTGGCGTCGCATTTACAGCATTTATTGTGGCAGGCTTTACCGAGGAATATATGAAAAGAATGGTAGTAATTAAAACTGTATATTTCAACCCTGTTTTTGATGAAAAGCTTGATGGAATAATTTACTGCTCCTTTTCAGCCTTGGGATTTGCTACAATAGAAAATATAATGTACGTTGTGTTCAGATTTTCAGATGTTGAATCAATAGGATTATTTAGGGCAATTTTATCGGTTCCGGCACATATGCTTTTTGCAGTTACTATGGGATATTATATGTCACTGGCGAAATTTGCTGCAACGCCGCAAGCAAGCAGATATTATTTAAAAAAATCACTGACGATACCGATGATTTTGCACGGTATCTTCGATTTTATACTGATGTCCCAAAATAATATGCTTATGCTTTTGTTCATACCCTTTGTAGTTTACCTTTGGGTCGTTAATCTGAGAAAACTAAATGTTTACTACAAGGATTCTAAAAAGCAGAACGAATTATAAAGGCAGGAAATAATGATAGCATTAAAATATGATTTAAATACTATAAACAGCAAAAGAGAATATATTAAAAAAAACTTATTCATTCAGTCAAGGTTTGTAAAATCAGAGGATTTCACATCAATATCAGATAGAGATTTATATATTTTATATAATCTCTATGACGATATTTTTTTAGACTCATGGCTCAAAAACAATTTCAAAGGCAAAATAAAATTAACACTGTCGAGACAATTGACACGGGCGGCAGGAAATACAAAAACCAAAAAAAACATAGCAATGATTAAGCCTGAAGACATAGAATTCGAAATAAAGATATCCTTAAATCACCTCATAAATTTTGACAAGACAGACAGAGATAAATATGTAGGCGGAATTAAGGTTAACAATAAATTGGACAGCCTGATGCTTGTTTTTGAGCATGAGCTGTGCCATGTAATAGAATTTCTCATATACAAAAAGTCAAACTGCAGCAAGCAGCCCTTTAAAAGCTTAATCAGTGATTTGTTTGGACAAAGCGAGTCGCACCACAAGCTGGTGACAACAAGGGAGGCGAATTTTTCCCAATACGGTCTGGTACCGGGAGATTGGGTATCCTTCGAATATGCAGGTGATGAGTTGACAGGCTTTATAAACAAAATTAATAAACGTGCAACAGTTATGTCACCGAGTCAGCACGGAAAATATGTAGATAAATCAGGACAGCATTACACGAAATATTATATACCTCTCAGCTGTCTTACTAAAAAAGAGAGATAAGCGTTCTGAGAACATAAAATACGAGGAGAAAATAAGATGAAATATGATTTAATAATAGTAGGGGCAGGTCCGTCAGGTATATTTACCGCGTTGGAATCAATAAGAAAAAATAAAGACAATTCAATATTGCTGATTGAAAAGGGAAGTCCCATAGAAAAAAGAAGATGTCCAAAGGAAAAAACAAAAACTTGTGTAAATTGTAAGCCCTATTGTCATATAACAACAGGCTTTTCGGGAGCAGGAGCATTTTCAGACGGAAAGCTGTCTCTCAGCCCTGAGGTGGGAGGGGATTTGCCCGAGCTGATCGGATATGATTTCACTCGGGAGCTAATTGATTACACAGACAAAATATATTTGGAATTTGGAGCAGATACAAAGGTTGAGGGTCTTGATGGAACTGAGGAAATAAAGGAAATCAGAAGGAAAGCAATAGAAGCAGGTCTGAAGCTGGTAGACTGCCCGATCAGACATTTGGGAACCGAAAAGGCACAGGAAATATATCAAAAAATTCAGGAATATTTAATCGATGCAGGTGTAGAAATAAGATTTGGAACAAAAGCCAATGACATTATAGTTGAAAAGGGACAAATCAAGGGAATAGTAATAACCGACTCAATCAGGCAGGAAAAAGAAGAACCGGTATACTCTGACAAGGTAGTGATATCTGCCGGCAGAAAGGGTGCAGATTGGCTGAAATCCATTTGTGTAAAGCACAATATTAAGCACAGAGCAGGAACGGTGGATATCGGCGTAAGAGTGGAAGTAAGAAATGAGGTAATGGAAAGGGTAAATAATATCCTGTATGAATCAAAGTTGATTGGATATCCTGCACCGTTCAAGGATAAGGTAAGAACCTTCTGTCAAAATCCGGGAGGCTTTGTAAGCCAGGAAAATTATGATGATAATCTGGCAGTTGTAAACGGACATTCCTACAAGGATAAAAAGTCAAATAACACAAATTTGGCGATACTTTGTTCCCATAATTTCAGTTTTCCGTTCAATGAGCCTATAAAATACGGTGTTAAGGTTTCGGAACTGTTGAATATGCTGGGAGACGGAAAAATATTAGTACAAAGATACGGAGATATAATTGACGGTAAGCGTACCTGGCAAAAGGAGCTGTCACGCTCAAATGTAATACCTACACTTGTTGATGCGGTTGCGGGAGACATTACATCAGCTATGCCATACAGAACCATGACAAATATATTGAATTTCATTGAGGCATTAAATACAGTTGTTCCGGGCTTTGCTGCAAATGAAACGCTTTTGTATGGACCTGAGGTCAAATTTTACAGCAACAAGGTTGAGATTGATGAAAGTTTTGAAACAAGCATTAAAAATCTGTATTGCCTGGGAGATGCCAGCGGATGGACAAGAGGATTGATGATGGCTTCCCTTATGGGGGTCAGAATGGGACAAATATTGGAATTAAAGAACTGATTTATAAAGAGCTGCTTGAAATATAGTTTAAGATATATTGATTTTAATTATTTTATGAATTATAATAAATATAAACAAAAGAAATAAATGGATATTATGGAGAGCGTCAGGTCTCCATAATGTGCGTTTAAATATTATTGTATTGGAGGCTTTATTTTGGAGTGGTATAATAAGAGCAAAAGCGATGTGATTGCCGAGTTAAAAACTGATGAAGTCTCAGGCTTAAGCCCTGAGGAGTCAGAGAAAAGACTTGCCGAGTACGGCAGAAATGAGTTGGAAGCACAAGCAAAAAAAAGCTTTTTATCTAAGCTTATCGCGCAGTTTGCGGATTTCTTAATAATTATTTTGATTGTTGCAGCCGGTATTTCTGCATTTGTAGGGGAAAAAGAGGATGCAATAGTTATTTTAGCAATTGTAGTTGTCAATGCAATATTAGGTATTTATCAAGAAGGCAAGGCAGAAAAATCGGTAGAAGCACTGCAGAAAATGAGTGCACCTAATGCAAAGGTAATCAGAAACGGTAAACAAACAGAGATTGCCGCAGCATGTATTGTACCCGGTGATATAGTAGTATTGGAGGCCGGAGATATAATTCCCGCAGATATAAGATTAATAGAAAGCTCAAATTTAAAAATCGAAGAGGCTTCCCTAACCGGTGAATCCGTTCCCGTAGAAAAGGATGCAAAAGCATCAATAGAAGGAGCGGCAGGTATAGGTGACAGACATAATATGGGCTTCAGCAGTACAATTGTAACCTATGGTCGAGGAAAAGGAATAGTAACTGAAACAGGACACAATACAGAGATTGGAAATATAGCCACCAAGATACAATCCTATGAAGAAGAGGATACGCCGCTTCAGGTCAAATTGAATCAGCTCGGAAAGGTACTCGGAACAATAACTATTGCAATATGCATAGTGGTATTTCTGGTAGGAATAATTCAGGGAAAAGGCGTCCTTGATATGCTGTTGACCTCCATAAGTCTGGCAGTGGCGGCAATACCCGAAGGACTTCCCGCAATTGTAACGATTGTTTTGGCAATAGGCATGAACAGAATGGCAGGTAAAAATGCAATAGTGAAAAAGCTCCTTGCAGTTGAAACCTTAGGTGCTACCTCTGTTATATGCTCAGATAAAACAGGCACACTGACTCAAAATGAAATGACGGTAGTTAAAGCATACGTAGATGACAAAATATTGGATGTTGAGGGAGGCGGCTACGAACCCGTAGGGGCGGTAAGGCTGGACGGTAAAGAAATATCAGTCAATACCTTGGTAAACCTTAAAAATTTAGCCGCAATCGGCGCATTATCGAATGATGCACATTTAGACAATTCCTCGGGAATGTACAGGGTGGCAGGCGATCCTACCGAGGGTGCAATAGTAACCTTTGCCGGAAAGCTGGGCTTTACTACAGCAGCTTTAAATAATGATTACCCCCGTGTTGAAGAGCTGCCCTTTGATTCAGCGAGAAAAATGATGAGCACCTTCCATACTAAATACATAGATAATAAATTTGTATCCTTTACAAAGGGAGCTCCGGATATAGTTATAAAAAGATGTAAATATATGGCTTTAAACGGAGAAATACTTGAATTTACAAAGGAGCTGAAAGACAGAGTCCTAGCTGTAAACTCTCAATTTGCAAAATCTGCACTGAGAGTATTATCGGCAGCCTATAGGATATGGGATGCAGTACCCGAGCATATAACATCGGATATTATCGAGTCAGACATGATATTTGTCGGGCTGGTAGGTATGATTGACCCTGCAAGACCTGAGGTAAAGGATGCTATAAGAGAATGCAAGGAAGCAGGCATAGAGCCTGTTATGATAACGGGAGACTACAAGGAAACTGCATATGCAATAGCTTATGATTTAGGTATGGTAGAATCAGAGAATCAAGCTATGATGGGTGCGGAGCTTGACAGTCTGTCTGATGAAGAGCTGAGAGAGGTAGTTAAGAAAACTAAGGTTTACGCCAGAGTATCTCCGGACCACAAGGTAAAAATAGTTACTGCATTGAAGGATAACGGACATATTACAGCAATGACCGGTGACGGTGTAAATGACGCTCTTGCATTGAAGAAAGCAGATATAGGAGTAGCAATGGGTATAACAGGTACAGACGTTGCTAAAAATACTGCCGAGGTCATATTGACAGATGATAATTTTGCCACAATAGTAAATGCTGTTGAAGAGGGCAGAATAATATTCAGCAATATCAAAAAATTCGTGTTCTTCCTGTTAAGCTGCAATATCGGTGAGATATTAATAGTATTTTTGAGTATATTAATAGGCTGGGAGGTACCCCTTCTTCCGATACAGCTGTTATGGCTGAATCTTGTTACTGACAGCTTCCCTGCCATGGCATTGGGCGTAGAAAAAGCAGAGCCGAATATAATGAAGCAAAAACCCAGAGATACAAAGGAGCCTATTCTTGATAAAAGTATGCTGGGTGGCATAGTATTTCAGGCAATAGCAATTACGGCAGCTTCTTTGTTATCCTATTATTGGGCAATGCAAAAATACGGAGCAACAGATGCAGGCTTGATGCATGCCAGAACAGTTATATTTACAACACTGATAACAGCAGAGCTTTTGAGAGCATTCTCATCAAGATCACAGGATTTCACATTGTTCAAGATAGGCTTTTTCTCAAATAAGAGAATGCTGCAGGCATTTTTGGTTTCCTTTGCCTTAACCTTAATAGTACTTTACATACCGGTTTTGAACGGAATATTTAATGTTGTACCCCTCGGCTTGACTGATTGGGAAATAGTATTGACATTTGCATTTATACCGCTTTTAATAGGTGAGCTTTACAAAATGCTTTTTAAAAACAAATAATATATAAAAATATGGCACTCTTATATGAATGCCATATTTTTTATTCGAACAAAACTTTTCCCAAAACATCTGTAAATTCCGATACCCTATCTATATCAATACCGCTGTAATTTAATGAAAAAATAATTTTGTTCCGACTGCTGCTGACAATATTAAGCAAAAGGTTATTTTTTACAGAATCTGCTTCGATTTGTTCCTTAGTCTTTAATGTATCAACCTCACATACTATATGGAGCCCCGAATCTGAGGTTATTATTTCGATTTTATCCTTAAAGCTGTTAAGGATGCTGTTTGTCAGCAATAAATTTTTTCTCCTGTAAATACGCTTTATTTTTCGTATATGCTTTGCCATATAGCCTTCCTTCATAAAGCTTGCCAGCACAAGCTGATCTATTTTAGAAGTAGATTGAGTATATCTTGTCTTTATATCGTAGTATTCTCCTAATAGTTTTTTTGGAATAACCATATAGCTTATTCTGAGTGAGGGTAAAAGCATTTTTGAGAAGGAACCTAAATATATAACACAGCCGTTTTTATCCAAGCCCTGCAAGCACGGAATAGGCATTCCCCCATAACGTATTATAGCATCATAGTCATCCTCTATTATCAGTCCCTTATTTCTGTACGCCCAATCCAGAAGCTCCATACGCTTGTTGACAGGCATAATAGTTCCAAGAGGATACTGGTGAGAGGGGCTGATATAAAGCAGCTTAGCGTCGCTTTCCTTGAGAGAAGCAACAGGAAAGCCATTGTCAGAAACGGCTATATGCTTTATATCAAACCGGTAATCCTCAAAAATAAATTCAGCTTTTTTGTATCCCGGAGTTTCAACAGCAACAGTATCATAATTACCCTTGATAATACCGATTAAAATACCCAAAAGGTATTGAACACCGGCACCTACTATAACCTGCTCTGGAGAAGCATTGCCTCCGCGCATAGTATTAACAAAATTTGCAATTTCCTCTCTCAGAATCCTTTCTCCCTGAATAGAGCCATTATTGTATATACCGGTATCATAATCGGAAATAACCTTGTTATAAATTCTCTTCCAATTGGTTATATCAAAGCTGCTATTATCAACACCGTCATTTATATAATGTGATTCAGGAGCTTGAATTATGCTGCCGCTGTTATGGTCTGTTTTCTTTTCAAAGCTGTAATCACTCAGATTACATACAAAATATCCTTTTTTAGGAAGGTTATCAATATACCCTTCGGCCACAAGCTGGCTATATGCGTTTTCAATAGTAGTCTTGCTCAATTTGAGGGACGAGGATGCCTCCCTGATAGAAGGAAGCTTGGAATTTGGCTTTAATAAGCCGGTAGTTATTTCGGATTTAATATACTCATAGAGTTGAATATAAACCGCAGTATTGCTCTTTTTATCTATTATCGGTGAAAAAATCATAAAATCATCCTTTCCGTAGCTATCCGGTATTTTGTAAATAATCCGATCTATTCTGTTAATCAATTATATTATACAATAAAAAAATATAATTGTAAAAATAATATATTCAGAGAGTAAAAACTTTGGGAAATGCTTACTTTTGATATACAACAATTTTCACTTATGATATAATCAAAGTAAATAAGAAAAATACTAAGCAAAGAAAGCTTTGAAGACAACAAGAGAATCTTTTGACAACAAACCGAAGATCGCCGTTTGTCCTGAAAAGCCTTGATATATAATAAAAATAAAATAACATAGAAACAATATAAATGAGAGGTATGAAATGATAAAATTTGAAGACATAAAAAACAGCAGAGAAATACAAACATATATTGAAAGAGCCGATAATGGTCTGGCTGCTCTGGGCTATACCGAGCATTCCCTCGCTCATGTAACCAAAACTGCTCATCAGGCAAGCGAGCTCCTGACCAATCTGGGCTATGATAAAAGAACAGCAGAGCTGGCAAGTATATCCGGCTATATGCATGACATAGGAAATGTAGTAAACAGAGTCGATCATGCTCAAAGCGGAGCTATAATGGCATTTCGTATACTGGATAAAATGGGAATGGATGTATCAGAAATAGCGATAATAATTTCAGCCATAGGCAATCACGATGAATCAACGGCAGTGCCTGTAAACGAGGTAGCAGCCGCTCTCATACTTGCAGACAAAAGCGACGTACGCCGCTCAAGAGTCAGAAATACAGATTTCGCAACCTTCGATATCCATGACAGAGTAAACTACTCCGTAGAATCATCAAGCTTAACTCTGGATAAAGAAAATAACTACATAATCCTCAACCTAACAATAGATACCAAAATCTGCGCCGTAATGGACTATTTTGAAATATTCCTGGGTAGAATGCTCCTATGCCGTCGAGCAGCAGACTATTTAAAGCTGAGATTCAAGCTGGTTATAAATGGGGTGGAACTGCTGTAGGATTATTTTAATATTATCTCATAATTAACAAAAAACAAATCAGTAGATGATTTGTTTTTATTTGCCTTTTAATATTAATTTATGGAAATAGATAACATTAATACTAAAAAATCACTTGACAAAATACGCCAAAAGTACTATACTCATAGTATAATATAAATAACAACATTTATGTATTTAAATTAGTAAAATATCAATAATTGGTAAACAAATTAACAACAACATTAGATGTATTATATACCCACGATTGTAGAATAGTGATTAAGGTACTGTAAAAATTTTATGATAGAATTACCTATCATAGAAAGGATGGAGTTCTATGGCAAGTTATAGTAAAGAATTAAAATACTCAATTACTACTAGATTGATTACTGGTGAAACCAGTGCATCGGATTTATCAAAAGAAACAGGAATAAGTATAACTGAAAAAATCCGAACAGGAAAAGAAAAAATTAGAATGAGAGATAAGAAGAAAAGAAAAAGCCTTAGCAGAAACAGCAACATTACTATATGAAACGTCATAAAATATTGTAATTTAATTTATTGCTTTTATTATAAT
>DAIUCB010000080.1:0-10579 GCA_036846385.1 Bacillota bacterium
ACCTGCTCAACTAAGCATGTAAATCCTGTTGGATCGTAAACTGCCATTTCTGCAAGCATTTTTCTGTTGATATCAATGTTGTTTAATTTCAAAGCATTTATGAATTTGCTGTATGAAATTCCGTTTGCTCTGGCAGCTGCATTAATTCTTGCAATCCATAATTGTCTGAATTCTCTTTTTCTTAATTTTCTTCCAACATATGCATAGGATAGTGATTTCATTACTGCCTGATTAGCAGTTTTATATAATTTACTCTTTGCTCCGTAATAGCCCTTAGCAAGTTTCAATATTTTTCTATGGTTCTTTTTGGAATTAACGGCTCTTTTTACTCTTGCCATTTTTTGTTCCTCCTTAATGTCTTTTTTATTTTAATATGGGATTAATTTGCTTATTCTGCTCATATCTGCATCAGATACAAGAGTACCTTTTCTTAAGTTTCTGATTGATTTAGAAGCTTTTTTACCTGTGAAATGATTTTTTCCGGCCTTTGACCTTGATATTTGACCACTTCCGGTTTTACTGAATCTTTTTGCTGCTGATCTGTTAGTTTTTATTTTAGGCATAACAGTTCCTCCTTCTAAAGTTTATTTTTTTGGAATCAAAAACATCGTCATGTTTTTGCCCTCTATCAATGGATACTTATCTATAGTTGAATAATCCGCTGTCATTTCGGCAAAACGTAATAACACCTCACGTCCAACATCTAAATGACCTAATTCTCTTCCTCTGAATCTGACAACAACCTTTACTCTGTCTCCATCCTGCAAGAATTTAGATGCATTTTTTGCTTTGACACCAAGATCATGATCTTCAATATTCGGAGTCATCCTTATTTCTTTAATGTTAATAACTTTCTGCTTCTTTTTTGATTCCTTTTCTTTTTTTTCCATTGCATATTTGTACTTGCCGTAATTCATAATCCTACATACAGGCGGAACTGCCGTAGGAGAAACAACTACCAAGTCCATTTTTTTGCCTTCTGCGATTCTTAATGCCTCCTTAGTATCTAAAACACCAAGCTGGCTGCCATCAGAGTCAATAACTCTTACTTCTTTTTCACGAATCTGTTCATTAAGCTGAAGTTCTTTTATAATTTACACCTCCTAAAATTTTTCGGGATTTCCCCATAAATAAAAAAATAGCTGTTATTCACCGCTATCTAATAGAACACACAATTAATTACAGTGCATTTATATTATAACCCTACTAACAGTTTATTACGCTGTAAAAAACGCCGTAAGGTGAGAAGCGGTTACTTCTTCTTCGTACCATATTAGTATATACAATGTTACATTATATGTCAATAATTATTTAAAGTTTTATGTAATAACTTTTTGTGTTATGGTAAAGATAAATTATACCTCAACCAAAAAGCTACAAAAAGTTGAGCAATGCTGAAAATAATTACATAATTGAGGAGTTAAAATGAAAAAAAAGTATTATTATTTCACTATATTCTTTATTATATATAATATTATTATTTTAATAATATCAAAAAAATATTCATTGTCAATACTATTTTACATGCCTGTTTTAATATATACAATATTCATGTTGAAAAATTCTATAAACTTTAAAAAGGATGATCCGGAGGAATCTCATGAAACAGTAAACTCCAGCTCATGCTATGATAAAAAGAAAAGCGATGAACCAAAAATATCCTTCAGCTTTAATGATGTGGCAGGCTTAGAAGAAATTAAAGATGATTTAATGGATGTTATTGATTTTTTGAATAACGAAGAAAGATATAAGCTTATGGATGCTAAGGTTCCGAGAGGTATATTGCTGTACGGTCCTCCGGGAACAGGCAAAACTCTCATAGCTAAAGCTATCGCAGGAGAAGCAAAGGCTACCTTTATTTACTCCAGCGGTTCTGAATTTGTAGAAAAATATGTGGGTGTAGGTGCCAAAAGAGTAAGGATGATATTTGAAAGAGCAAGGAAGGAAGCTCCCAGTATAATATTTATAGATGAAATTGACGCGCTGGGTTCAAAAAGAAATTCTGAAAGCAACAATGAAAAGGATCAAACCTTAAATCAACTTTTAATTGAATTAGACGGCTTCAACAATACAAGCAATGTAATAGTTGTTGCAGCCACTAACAGGCTTGACCTGCTGGACGATGCATTGCTCAGACCGGGCAGATTTGATCGAAAAATATATGTAGGAAACCCAAACTATTATTCGAGATTAAAAATATTAGAGGTTCATACAAAAAATAAGCCTCTGGATAAAAAGGTGGCATTGAATGAAATAGCCACGAAAACTCACGGTTTTTCAGGTGCTCAGCTCGCAAACATCGCCAATGAAGCAGCATTAAAGGCTATTAAGGATAAAAGCAAAAAAATAAACAATGAAAATTTTGAATTTGCTATAGAAAAAATTGCAGCCGGTCTGGAAATAAAGCATTCGACGGTTTCAGAAAACGAAAAAAGAACTGTAGCATATCATGAAGCAGGGCATGCGGTTGCAGCTAAAATGCTAAACATCGATAAAATTCAAAAAATTTCAATTATCCCACGAGATAAGGCACTGGGCTATGTATTGAAATTTCCGACAGAGGATAAATTTCTCTATACAAAGCAGGAGCTTATGGGAAAGGTTACGGTACTGTTGGCAGGCAGGGCTTCTGAGGAAGTATTTATAGGTGAAATTTCAACAGGTGCTTCTAACGATATAAAGGAATCCACCAACATTATATATGAAATAATATGCAGCTATGGTATGGGAAAAAATACTGAAAACACATGCATAGACGAAAGGCTGTTTAAATATTATCTGGATAGTATAAGAGATGAAGCTTCTGAAATGACAAAGGAAGCATATAAAAAGGCTTTGAGTATAATAAAGGAAAATTATACATTGGTACAGGATGTTGCAGAATATCTAATAGTTAATGAAAGTATGAATTCAAATCAACTTGATTCCATAGTGGAAGAAAGAAATGAAAAAAAGGCAAAGAGCTTGTAATTATCTCTTTGCCTTCCATTTTAACATTAAACAAATCTATTTCAAATATTTCATTGGATTTGTTACAACACCGTTTATTCTTACCTCAAAATGCAAGTGAGGTCCTGTTGAGTAGCCTGTAGAACCGCTGTTAGCGATTTTTTCGCCTCTTTTTACAGAATCTCCTGCTCTAACAACTATACTTGTATTGTGAGCATATAAGGTTGAAATACCGCCGCCATGGTCAATTATAACATAATTTCCATATGAATAGTGAGATCCGGTAAACAAAACGACTCCGTCATTTGCCGCCACTACTTTTGATCCATAAGGAGCTTTTATATCAACTCCTCGATGAAATGACCAAACGCCTGTAATTGGATCACTTCTTTTACCAAAGGGTGATGTTATTGTATAATATCCGGGAACAGGCCACAGCATTTCTCCCCCTGCATATTCAACGGCACGCTGTGCTGCCAAAATATCTTTTTCGATTTGAGCAGAAAGCGCCGCATCCTTTTCTTCCATCTCCTGAATTTTTTTGATATCTCTTTCTATAGCTGAAATATGTATTTCTTTGGTTTTCCACGCTTCTGCTACTTGTCCCTTTTTTTCTAAGGTTTTGTTCTGAACATTTATTACCTCTGATTTTTGCTGTTCCAGGCCCACTTGAATTTCTTCAACCTTCTTTTTCTGCTGCTCTATACTCTTCAGCAAATCAACATCATTTTGAACGATAAGCTGTACCATATCTATGCGTGTCAAAGCATCCATTAAATTTTCAGCCTTCAATATTACCTCTAAATAACCTGCCGTACCATTTTTATACATTATTCTCAGCCTATCCTCCAAGGCCTTATTATTAACGTCAATATCCTTGTTTAGCTGAACGATCTCCTGCTCCTTGCCTGCTATTTGCATTTCCAATTCTTGTCTTTGAAGGTCATAGCCTTCTATTTCCAAATTCAGAGCATCAATCTCAATATCAAGCTGATTAATTTCAGCCTGAATATTATTTTTTTCATTTTTTAAATCATTTGCTTGTTTTCTGTATTCTTTGATTCTGTTATTTATTTCCCTTTGCTTTCTTTGAAGATCTGCAATACTTCCTCCTGCAGCTACAGGAAACAGACTTTCCATGATAAGCATTATACTTAATACCAAAATTAAACACTTTTTAAACATAATACACCCCCTATACACTTAAGAATTTCTTCAAAGATATCAAGCTTCCTAAAATACCTATGCCAATCCCTATTGTAGAAAATATTATAATTAAGTCGTTTAAAATAGCATCAATACCTATTATATAACCGGCAAGACCCGACAACAGAGTCATATATCTGCCGGCAAAATATTCGTTAAAATAATTATATCCTAAAATCAATACAATTATCGCAGCTATGGAACCGATAAAGCCAAGTATTATACCTTCGATTATGAAAGGTCCTCTTACATATCCGTTCGTCGCTCCTATATACTGCATTAATTCAATTTCCTTACGCCTGTTTAATACTGTTATTTTAATAGTATTAGAAATAATAAAAATACTGATTGACAGCAAAATAATAATCAAGCCTGCACCCATCTTTTTTACAAAATCCGCTATTGCAATCAAATTGTTTACAGCATCCTCATAAAATTGCACTTCTTCAATGCCTTCATGTTTTTTAATCTCTTTTTTTACCTGTTCTGAATATCTGACATCCTTCAGCTGTACTATAAATGTATTAGGCAGAGGATTTTTTCTTAGTCCGTCCAATAAATAAGAGTCATCTCCCCAATCCTTTTTCATTTTTTCAAGTGCATATTCCTTTGTCTGATATGCTACGGCCAGAACTCCGTCAATTTCTTTAAAATCCTTGCCCATTTGCATAATCTGATTTTCATCTAAATCGTCCTTTATGTAAACTGCTATTTCATCAAAGGATTCCTTTGTAACCATGGCAAAATTATTTATATTAAGAACAATAAGCAATATAAATCCAAGGATTATTAATACAGCTGCAACAGAGCCCACCGAAGCAAGTCCCATTATTCTGTTTCTCCAGAGATTCTTAAAAGCCTGTTTGAAAATATATTTAGTTTTCTTAAGGTTCATCTACATAACCTCCAGCTTTAATATCTCTTATAATAACGCCGTTTTTCAGCTCAACTATCCTTCTTTGGTACTTATTGACTATTTCTCTGTCATGAGTTGCCATAATAACTGTCGTTCCTCTTTTATTTATTTCATTAAAAATTTTCATAATTTCAGCTGAGGTTTCCGGGTCAAGATTACCCGTAGGCTCGTCCGCTATAATTGTTTCAGGCTTGTTAACAATAGCTCTTGCTATTGCCACTCTTTGCTGCTCTCCTCCGGAAAGCTCATCAGGGTAATATTTGGCTTTATCGCTGAGTCCTACCATACTTAATACTATCGGTATTTCCCGTCTGATATTCTTAGATGCGCAGCATATCATTTCCATTGCAAATGCAATATTTTCATACACCGTCAATTTGGGAAGCAATCTGTAATCCTGAAAAACGAAGCCTATTCTTCGTCTGTATTCTGCTATATTCCTTTTTCTGATTCTGGTAACATCCTGCTCTTTATATTTTATTATACCCTCTGTAGGATTAATTTCCTTTAATAAAAGTTTTATCAACGTACTCTTCCCCGCACCGCTTTTTCCTACAATGAAAAGAAATTCCCCCGGATCTATATTTAAATCTATATTCTTAACTGCCGCAAAATCATGTTTATACATTTTACTTACGTTACAAAATTGAATCACTTTTTCACCTCAAATACTTATTTCATTTTCTGACAAAATACAAGCTCTCACGATACTATTCTACTCCATTTTCAGACAAATTAAAATGTTTTTTTTTGGAAAGATGAAAAAAATCAGTAAAATACTGATTTCGGGAATAGTGCATTAAATTATTTTAACGAAATAACATTTATTATTGAAGAAAATTAAGATAATATCTATTTGCTCAGAAGCAAAAAAAACAACAGTAAAGCCATTGTAATACAACTGCTCAACTATTGCTTCTAAATTGACAATTCATTTATTATCCGGGTTAATGCTTATATTCCTTTTCCAAAACTACCTTTTCCGGCAACTCTGTCATTTCAGTCTTTACAACAATAAAGGGATATGTCAACACCTGGGCGGTTACATCTCCCGGCTTAGGATCGGTATACTCGGCAAAAACAGTCAGAACCTTTTGTCCATCAATATTGCTTAAGGTTAATTTTTTTATGCCAACATCATATCCGGCCGTATTTTTTTCGCCTCTTGTGACAACTACAAATATTTCATCATTTATTCTGCATACTAAAGCTTTTTCTCTGATTCTGTAATTAGGTAAAACCTCATTTATCTGAGCAGGTATATTTTCCGGTTCTATTTTTTCAAATCCCACGTTTTTTGCTCCTTTCCCCCTAAAGTATCTAAAAAAATAAAAAAGAGCGATTATAAACAATATTAAAGCAATTATAGATAATATTTTTTTCATAGACATCCCCCTATATATATACTCTTTATATTTTATTCTGTCAATTACAAATTATGCCTTGATATATATATTGTCTTAAAAGAATTTAACTCTCATCACAAGTATAATCATAAAACACAATATTAATATTTGACTGTATTTTAAATAAAGTATTTGACATTGCAGCTTGTCTTTAAGTATAATTATTATATGGAAACTTTAAAACAAGGAGTTGATAATATGTCTTGCGATTGTACTGAATTTCAAAATTACACATCTAGTTTGCAATTTAGAAATAAAAGTATACTAGATATCGTAACAAAGCTTGGAGAACAAAACGCTATGCTAAACAGAGCCGTTTTTAAATCCGTGACCCATTGCGGATGTATAGAGATTAACGCTTGTAAACAGATTTTTTCAAATAATATGACTCTTGAAGAAAATAAAGAAAATTTAAGCAATCATATCAAGGGTGAATTATGTGATAAATGCAGCGAAAAAATAGAAGAGGAAATTGGTGACCTATTGTTTTATCTCGCATCTTTATGTGATGCTTTAAACTTAGATTTAGACGATATTATGAAGCATAAATTGAGCAATTTAAAAACCTTGGGTATATACAATTTATTGTAACATTACTTAAGCAAGATAATAATTAAGGTGGTTCCGTCGGAACCACCACTTTTTATATTTTTATATATTTTTATCTTTGACAAAGCTCCACCAAAACTCCGGAAGTACTTTTGGGATGACAAAAAGCTATTTTCGCTCCGCCTGCTCCATATCTTGGCTTTTCATCTATCATCCTGACACCCTTGTCAATCATTTCAGCTATAGCTTTTTCTATATCATCTACACGGTATGCCATATGCTGTATTCCCTCTCCGTTTTTAGCTATAAATTTAGCAATAGGACCATCCTCTTCTGTTGATTCCAATAATTCAACTTCTGTATCTCCAATCGGCAAAAATGCAACACGAACCTTTTGTTCTTCAACAACCTCTATCCCAGCTGATTTAAGACCCAAGGTTTCCTCATAAAATTTCAAGGTTGATTGTAAATCCTTGACTGCAATACCTATATGATCTAATTTATTAACCATTATTACCTCCTGTTTCTGACTCAATAACTACAATTTGAGAGTCTCAAATTAAGAAATCTATTTATGATTACTTATCTTTTCCAAATATTTATCTCTTACATCGTAAATATTATTTTTCTTATTTAAAATATTCATGACCTCCGTATCAAGCTTATTTTCACTGTCTGTGTGAGAAATGACCAGCTTCCTAAGCTCTGCTTCAATCAGCTCGATTATCTCGATTTTTAGATTTGTTATACGTCGTTCTGTCAATTTTCCTGTTTCAACTAAATAAGAATAATGATTTTTCAACTCGTTGATTAAATTATCTATTCCTTCATTTTTAACGGCTGTAACCTTAATTACAGGTGGTCTTCTGTCTGCATGCTGATTTAAGTCAAGCATCATACTTATTTCGGTTGCCGTTCTGTCTGCCCCGAATAAGTCACTTTTGTTAATTGCAAATATATCACCGATTTCCATTATGCCTGCCTTGATTGACTGAATATCATCACCCAGTCCGGGAACCGTGACCATTAAAATTGTATCTGCAATTTTGACTATATCAACCTCAGATTGACCGACTCCGACCGTTTCAATAATTATATAATCATATCCGGCAGCATCAAGAACCTTAACAGCATTTTTGGTTGATTTTGACAATCCGCCTAAGTACCCTCTCGTACCCATACTTCTGATAAATACATTCGGATTTAATGCCAGATCCTGCATACGGATTCTGTCACCTAATATAGAGCCTCCCGTATAAGGACTGGTAGGATCAACGGCAATAATACCCACACGCTTGTTTTCATCTGCCAATCTCTTTACTATCTTATCTGTAAGAGTACTTTTACCGGCCCCCGGAGGTCCTGTTATGCCTATAACATGAGCATTACCGGTAAAATTATATATTTCTCTGATTATTTTTTCTGCCTCTATAGGATCATTTTCAACTTTAGTAATAAGGCGTGCGCAAGCTCGTTTATCTCCTGCCAGCATTTGATTTATTAATTCCATACAGCACCACCCTTTATCATTTTTATGAATTTATCTTTTGACATTATTCCTTATAAATTCAATAGTAGAAGTTGTAGTCGTTCCGGGTGTGAAAATTTCATCTATACCGGCTTCCTTCAACCCGGGTATATCTTCATCCGGAATTACACCGCCGGCAATAATCAGTACATCATTTACTCCCTGTTCTCTTAACAATTCAACAATTCTCGGGAACAGATGATTATGCGCTCCCGATAATATGCTTACTCCTATAACGTCTACATCCTCCTGAACGGCAGCTGCTACTATTTGTTCGGGTGTTTGTCTTAAGCCCGTATATATTACCTCCATTCCGGCATCTCTTAAGGCTCTGGCTATTAATTTAGCACCTCTGTCATGTCCGTCGAGACCCGGCTTAGCTATTAAAACTCTGATTGGTTTGCTCATTTTTTTCCTCCATATCCAATATACTAAAGAAGTACTGCCTGTTCATATTCACCGAATACGTCTCTCATAACATCACAGATTTCACCGAGAGTTGCATATTCCTTAACTGCCGATAAAATAAAGGGCATTACATTTTCTGTTCCTTCACAGGCATTTTTTAAAGCGGCAAGTTTTTCCTTCACTGCTTCATTATTTCTTGCAGCCTTAACAGCTTCAATTTTTTTCTTCTGCATTTCTCCTACGATCGGATCAACTCTTAACAATCCCTTTGGAGAATCTTCCTTAATCTGATATTTATTTACTCCGACAACAATTCTGTCCAAGGATTCGATTTCCATTTGATAATTATATGCCGAATCGGTTATTTCCTTTTGAATATAACCAAGATCTATAGCTCTCGGCGCTCCGCCCAAATCATCGATTTTCTTGATATATTCCATTGCCTTATCTTCAATTTCTTTTGTTTTGGCTTCTATATAGTAAGAGCCTGCCAATGGATCTACAGTATTTGTAACACCTGTTTCATTTGCTATAATCTGTTGAGTTCTGAGAGCAATAGTAACGGAATCTGTAGTCGGAAGTGCCAAAGCCTCATCTCTTGAATTTGTATGCAAGGATTGAGTTCCGCCCAATACAGCAGCAAGTGCCTGCATAGCAACTCTGATAATATTGTTGTCAGGCTGCTGAGCCGTAAGAGTACAGCCTGCTGTTTGAGTATGAAATTTGAGCATCATAGATTTTTCATCCTTGGCATTAAAACGTTCCTTCATTATTTTTGCCCACAAACGTCTGGCTGCTCTGAATTTTGCAACCTCCTCGAGCAAGTCATTATGTGCATTGAAAAAGAAGGATAATCTTGGAGCAAAGGTATCAACATCAAGTCCTGCTTTAATTGCAGCCTCAACATAAGCAATTCCGTCAGCCAAAGTAAAACCAACCTCCTGAGCTGCAGTTGAGCCTGCTTCTCTGATATGATAGCCCGAAATACTTATTGTATTCCATTTCGGAACTTCCTTTGAACAATATTCGAAAATATTAGTTATAAGTCTCATAGACGGCTCAGTAGGAAATATGTACGTTCCTCTTGCTATATATTCCTTAAGTATATCATTTTGAATCGTCCCTCTTAATTTATCGGCAGATACACCTTGCTTTTCTGCAACTGCAATATACATAGCCAGTAAAACTGCCGCGGGAGCATTTATTGTCATTGAAGTACTGACCTTATCAAGGGGAATGCCGTTAAACAATATTTCCATATCCTTTAATGAATCTATTGCAACTCCAACCTTTCCAACCTCTCCCTGAGCTAAGGAGTGGTCAGAATCATATCCTATTTGTGTAGGCAAATCAAATGCCACAGAAAGACCGGTTGAACCTTGGCTGACAAGATATTTATATCTTTCATTAGACTCCTCTGCCGTTGCAAAGCCTGCATACATTCTCATAGTCCAGTTTTTGCCTCTGTACATAGTCGGCTGATACCCTCTTGTAAACGGATATTGTCCCGGATAACCGATTTCTGTATCATAGTCAATATCCGCAATATCCTCCGGAGTATAAAGTCTTTCTACTTTAACGCCGGAACCTGATTTAAATTCATTTTTGCATTCAGGT
>DAIUCB010000081.1:0-10430 GCA_036846385.1 Bacillota bacterium
ACATTCTTCCTTCAACAAGGCTGTTATCTTGCTGCATTGCTTTGTTCAGTATAGCTATAAACGAATTGATTCCCTTGGTTTTATTCAGCTTGTTATCCCCATTATTCATCATGCTATTGTTTATTGCAGACATATTTGCCAATAGGCTGTTAATGTTCATGTTCACCTTTCTCTCACCTCCTTTCTTTCTTATTATCTATCTATGTTAAAACATATATTGTTTTAACGTCGTTTTGTTTGATACAAATTCATCAATAAATATTTCTTCACTTTTTAAAATACCTTCATTGTATTTTTCAAGTTCTTTGTCTCTTAATTTCTCCAAGCTTGATATTTCTTTATTCATTTCAATTATATCGAGTTTTTTAGCTTCTATTTTTTTATTTACTATTTCCTTTTCTTCCTCTTTTTTTGTTATATCCTTCAATATATTGTTCATGAAAATTTTATAATATGACATTTCGCCGATAGTCATTGAAACTGATGATTTTTCGACAAACTCCTTATTCGTTTCCGAATATTTGTTTCTCAAGCAAGTTATTTCTCCCTCTATACGTTTAATCTGTTGATTCAAATAGTTTAACTCATCCTTCATATTTTTTAGTAACTGCTCTTTAATTTCTAAAACCTTCTGTAATGAAAATTTGAACTTTTTCATTTAATACTCCTTATAAAGATTTTATAAATATTCTTTATTTATTTTATGTTTTTGCTTAATACTTTAATTTATAAATTAGTATTATATTTCTTCCATCAATTTAAAGGTTTCTTCAAATGTAAAGCTTTCATTGATATCCTGCTTAAGGAATTCATTTACCTTGTCAATTTTACCGATAGCATCATCCAGCGCAGGATTTGTGCCCTTTTTATATGCACCGATTGAAATCAAATCATAATTTGCGTAATATAAGGATAATATATCTCTTAATTTTTTTGCATAAGCATTATGTTCTTTATTTACAATATCAATCATAAGTCTTGAAACACTTGCATTGATATCTATTGCCGGAAAGTGATTTGAATTGGCAAGCTTTCTTGTCAAAACAATATGTCCGTCAACAATTCCTCTTACCGTATCTGCTATTGGCTCATTGGTATCATCTCCTTCAACTAGAACAGTATAAATACCGGTTATTGAACCCTTATTAAAATTTCCGCTTCTCTCAAGAAGTTTAGGCAGCTCAGAATATATTGAAGGAGTATACCCTCTGGCAACAGGAGGCTCACCGGTCAATAGTCCTATTTCTCTTTGAGCCATTGCAAACCTTGTAAGGGAATCCATCATAAGCAGCACGTCTCTTCCTGTATCTCTGAAGTATTCTGCTATTGTTGTCGCAACAAGTGCGCATTTCACACTCAGCATGGCAGGCTGGTCGGAGGTTGCAACTACCAATACAGACCTTTTCAAACCTTCCTCTCCTAAATCCTTTTCAATAAACTCTCTAACCTCCCTGCCTCTTTCACCGACAAGTGCTATAACATTAATATCTGCTTTAACATTTTTTGCTACCATCCCCAGCAGTGTACTTTTTCCTACTCCGCTCCCGGCAAATATACCCATACGTTGACCCTTGCCTATTGTTAATATACCATCAATTGCTTTTACTCCAAAGCTTAGACTTTTATCAATTCTTGGTCTTGATAAGGGATTAATAAATTCATTATCAACATAGCAATAATCATTTGTTTGAAAGTCACTGCCGTCATCCATAGGCTGACCCTTTGCATCTACTATCCTACCGATAAGAAAATCTCCTACGGGTATTTTTAATTTATTTCTTGTTGATTTTACCGTATTTCCCAGACCTATTCCCTTTATATCCTCATATGGCATCAGCAGTACTCTTCCGTCATTGAATCCGACAACCTCGGCATAAACAACCTTATCTATAGTATCAGTGCTGATAGCACATACCTCACCTATTCTGTATTTGCTGCCGGTGGCTTCTATCATCATTCCGGATATTCTTTTTACCTTGCCTATGTAGGTGCAAAAATCTTCTCTTGTAAGTGCTTCCTTGATTTTTTCTAAATTCACATTTGATCTCCTATTTGTTTAGCAGTATCTCTCTTAGATTGTCTAGCTGAGTATTTATACCTGCGTCTACTATGCTGTCAGGAGTTTCGATTATGCAGCTTCCTGATTCCAAATCCTTAGAAACTTCTATTTTTATATCGTTTGATACCTTTTTTAATTCGCTGATTAATGCTTTATCTGCTTCTATTTTTCTTACATTGTCCTTATCGGATATATAAATTTTAACCCATTCAACATTTTTATAATTTTTTATTACATCCTCTATAATCCTTATAATTGTATCATCCTTTAATTCAATTCTTTGCTTGATTATTTTTTCTGCAATATCTAAGGATAGCATTTCTATTTCATTTTTATATTTAGAAATAATATTTTGCTTTTCTCTCTCTATTATTTCAAGCATACCGATAAGCTCATCAAGTCTTTTTTTATTTTCCTTTTTTAAGTCGTCTTCAGCACTGATTTGTCCAAACTTGTAGCCTTCATCATACCCCTTGTTTTTTCCTATTTCCAATCCGGCACTGTACCCTTCATCATAGCCTCTTTTTTTACATTCAGCTATTTCGGATTGTACATTTCTTTTGGCTGTATTGATGATTCTTGAAGCTTCATCTGTTGCTTCTTTTATAATTATTTCTCTTTGGTTATATATTTCGTATAATTCTTCCTTGGTGGTATTTTTAAAATTTTCTATTTTTTCAAACCTATTTTTATTTTCATACAAAACATATTCTGCCTTAATAATACTAGACAATAATATCATCCTTTCCGCCCTTAGATATAAATAATTCTCCTTCTTCCTCCAAACGCCTGATGACTGAAACAATTCTTTGCTGTGATTCTTCAACATCACGAAGCCTGATATTGTGTGTATATTCTAATTCTGATTTAATATTTTCCGCCATCTTAGTGGACATATTATTAAACAGTATGTCTGTAACCTCTTTATTTGAACCCTTAATTGCATACACCAGATCCTTGCTGTCAACCTCACGGAGGAATCTTTGAATTCCCATTGAATCAAGCATTACAATGTCTTCAAATACAAACATTCTCTTTCTGATTTCATCTGCCAGCTTAACATCCTTTTTACTGAGCTCATCAAAAATATACTTTTCATTTCCTCTGTCCATGTTATTCATAATATCTGCTATGTAATTTATTCCGCCAATTTCTGTGAAATCTACGGAAACAATTGAATTGAATTTCTTTTCCAGCGCTTCCTCTACCTGTTTAATAATTTCCGGTGATGTTCTGTCCATTTTTGCTATACGCTCTACTACATCCAATCTTTTTTCCTTGGGCAATTCGGCGATTATCGCAGAGGCTTGGTCAGCTCTGGCATATGATAAAATTAGAGCAATTGTCTGAGGATGTTCATTTTGAATTATTGTCAGAAGATTCTTATAGTCTGATTTTCTGATAAATTCAAATGCTTTAGTACGAAGTGACTTTGTAACTCTTTCAAGAAGGTTGGTTGCCATCTGTGAGCCAAATGCCTTTTCCAAAACATTTTTAGCATATTCAAGACCACCCTCCGTAATTACCTTTTGAGTTAGGCAAACTTCGTAAAAATCCTTTAATGTATCTTCCATCAATTGAGGATTTAAATGCTGCAGCCTTGAAATTTCATATGTAAGCTGCTCAATTTCATCCTCCTTGAGAAATTTGTAAATTTTAGATGCATCTTCTGCTCCCAGAGAAATAATAATTGCTGCAGCCTTTTGCTTTCCGGTTAATTTTGTCCCTGCCATATTATTCATCATCTCCCTTAACCCATGTTCTAATTAGCTGTGAGGCTATTTCAGGATTATTTCTTGTAAATTCCTTTAACTGTTTTTTAATTACCTGTTCCTGAGTTTCCTGCAGCTTAATCTCTTCCTGAACATCCTTCCATGAATAATCCATAGGTTTTTCATTGCTATCCTTATTTGTATCATTTGATTTTGAAGATTTTTTCTTTCGCTTTTTCCCTATAATAATACTTAATATGAAAATTACTATTGCAATTACGGCTAAACCAATACCTCCGTAAATCAGCACTTGTCCGGATAAGCTTGGTAAAACTTTTTCAGGATCGGTTGCCATCACAGGCGGTGCATCAGGATTATAAAACTCCATATTATGTAATGCAACCTTTGTTGGTTCAATTCCCAATGAGAACGCAACTAAATCCCGCACCTTACGGTCTTCTTCCTCAGACATTTTAGATTTGTTTATAACAACGGCAACCGTCAGGCTGTCTATATTGCCGGGATTGTGTTCAATTTGTTCTTTAAGCTGGCTTACCAAATAATTTATGGCATTAGTATCCTTAAAATATATATCATCTCCCTGTATTGTTATACCCGGATATGTCGGTACCTCTGAATTTGTTTCTGTTCCAGTCACTCCTCCCACAGTTTGACCCGGTCCTGTTACTTCTCTTTCATTTTTGGAATCGCTAGGTACTCCCTTTTTCGTTTCATTATCAGGGATATATTGAAGCATCTCACTTATTTTTTTATCAAAATTTATTTTGCAATTTGCTGATACTTGTACATTTTCTGCGCCATACATGGTTGCTAAAAAGCCTCTTACGCTGTTTTCCGCATCCTGTTCAAATTTTTTTTCAATTTCAAGCTTAAGCTTGATACTGTTAGTTTGCAACGTATCATCATCAAATGTTAAGCTGTTACCATTTGTATCTACTATAACTACATTTTCTTCCTTAAGCCCTTGTACGCTTTTGGAAACAAGCTGAAGTATGCCGTTTGTTTGGGAAGCCGTTAATGATTTGCCGCTCTTCAAATTAATTTTAACCGATGCTGATGCTTCTGCTTTATCGGTTTCCCATGCAAAGCTTTTTTCTTTAGGCAAATTTATTGTTACAATAGCCTCTTGAACGCCCTCGATTGTTTCTATTGAATCCTGAAGTCTTTCCTGAAGCTGAAAAACCTCATATACTTTTTTTTCATAATCGGTAGTCATGAAATCGATTCCATCGGTAAAAATATCATAGTTGGAACCGGTGCGCGGATGTCCTGACTCTGCAAGCTGCATCCTTAATATATTTTCCTGTTTTTGTGGTATGAGTATTTTTCCGCCATTTTCATATTTATAGTCTACATTGCTTTCCTGCAGCTTTTGCAATACTTCAACGGCCTCTTGTTCACTTATACTATTAAACAGAACCACATAATGCTTGTTATTTAATATGAAGGTTACTGCAAGAGAAATTATAATTAATACGATTATCCCACTGATTAGTAGGCTCCTTGTTTTTTTACTTAATTTCCCCCAAAATTCTGATATGTTATTCTTTAATTTCGTAATTTGTTCATTCATTTATAAAGCTCCTGACTAGTTATGAGTTGTTTCATATTTTTTTAGATTAAAGAGTTTTATGATAAGATCGTAAATTAAACGCCCATTCGCATAATTTCATTATATGCATCCAAGGCTTTATTTCTTAACTGTAAAACTAAATCAAGAGACATTTCTGCTTTTTGTAAATTTATCATTAAATTATGTAAATCATAACTTTCTCCGGTTGAAAGCTTATAAATATCCTCATCAACCTTATTTTCTGAATCTATATAATTGTTTAAGGCACTGTCAAATACTGATTTAAACAACTGACTGTTGTTATCGCTGTTTTTTTTATCTATTTTATTTAATTCCTCAAGTCCATTTAAAGGCCGAATCGATTCTATAAACATTTATATTATCTCCCTATATCTAAAGCTTTTACTGCCATTTGTTTTGTTGTATTCAGTGCCGTAATATTTGCCTGATATGCTCTATAGGCCTCCATCATATCTACCGTTTCCTTCAGCGAATCTACATTAGGCATACTTACATAACCATTTTCATCAGCATCAGGATGCTCCGGATTATATACCAGCTTAAAATCACTGGGATCCTCGATAATATCAGCAACCTCAACTCCGCCCCGTATTTCATTATTTTTAATATTGTTAATATTTTTAGCCATCATATCCTTAAAGCTGCCTGTTGATGATAATACGACCATTTTTCTTCTGTACGGTCCCCCTGCTTCAGTTCTTGTAGAATCAATATTGGCAATATTTTCAGATATTATATCAAGTCTGAATCTTTGAGCAGTAAGACCCGAACCGCTTATATTAAGAGATTCCAAAAACGACATAACAATACCTCCTTTTTATTTTTTCCCTTCCGATATTACTGATTTTAGTTTTGAAAAATAAGAATTTATTTCCGATACGGTATACATATATTGCAATTGAGTTTTTGCAAGTTCAAGATTCTCTTTTTCCAGATCGACGTTGTTTCCGTCCAGTCGTAATGATTGGTTGTCATTTGTGCCTATAATAACATCACCGGAATTGATTTCTTCTGTCATGGAAGCTTCTTTTATTTTATTTCCTGAAATAATTTTACTAACCTTATCTTTTAAACTGCTTTCAAAATCAACATATTTGCTTTTATAACCGGGAGTCGAATAATTTGCAATATTATCCATTGTAATCTGTTGTTTAATCCATAATCCGTCTAAGCTTTTATTTAATAAATTGAGATTTATATTACCCAGTAAAGACATACCTACCTCCATTCTGCATAAAAATAACCATATTGACACCTATATCTATATGGTTCCTGTTCTCTAGATTAATTACATATTTTTGTAATATAGATATATGTACAAAAAATAAATAATAATAAATATATATTTAAACACAATATATAGAGATTATTTTGGAAACTGGCAACCATAGAGTTTTCTTTAGGCCCTTTAGCTTTGTGTCACCACCTTTCGGTGATTTTACCTTTTTCACTATTCTTTTAACTCACGAGGCTATTATATATTAATTACTCGCAAAATGCAAGCATTTTCGACATTTTTGCTTATGCATTATTATGCATTTTTAATTATTATTATACATCATGGTATATGCAAAAGAAATGTATGTAAATACATTTCTTTTGCATATATTAGGTTTTTGACTTATTATTATTCTTATTTACGGATATTTTGGCATTATGTGTAAGTAAAATTGTAATTGAAATGTTTTTTAATGGTTTTTTTATAATTAATTAGCAAAAAAAAAAACAAAAAATAAAAATAAAAAAGCCAATTTTTTTTATTTTTTGCCCTTCAATTTTGCTCTTATACTATTAACTATTTCTTTATTTGCTGATTCCGATGCAAATTTATTAAATTCACAGGTTTCAGCAAGTTCTTTTCTGGTAATTTTTATATCCTTCGGAGCGTTTATGCAGATTTTTACCTTATCTGAGGTTATTTCCGATATAATTATTTCAATGTCCTCGCCAATCAATATTGATTCTGATTGCTTCCTTTTAATTACAAGCATATCTCATCCCCCTCATTGTTGAATATTGGATATCTGAGAGGATATTCAGAATTCTGAACAATAACCTGTTTAGCTATTTTTAATGTAGGATTTATCGATATAGGACTTTTTAAATTTACTACCGAGTCCTTTAGGCTTTCTCTTACTATGGCTATTACTAAAAATTTTAACTCTGCTTCATCATTAACCTTTAGCTCTCTTAAATCCTCATCCGTCAGATTTGGCTCATAATCACTGACAATCGTATATGGATCTATCAAAATAAATGCGAGATGCTCATCTTCTATTGACTGCAGATAAAAAATGTTGCCATCCGGTCCATCCTGCAATAAAATGTATTGTTTATATTCCTCAAATCCATATATGCTGTCTGTAAAATATATTATATCATTTTTTTCGGCTGTTATAGTTCCGAAATCTCTGGTTCTTATATCCATATTTGGTCTCCTTTAAGCAAATGTGTCTATGGGCTTATAATTTGGATCTGCACTCGGGGGAACAAATATAGGTGTTCCTACATAATTTATTTCTACCCGCGGATACTCGTTTATAATAAATTCAATACTTCCTGGTATAAATCTGAATTCAGGTCTGTTAACCTTCCAATCGAAATTTAATTTGTCCAATTCATATTTAATTGACAGTTCCTGAGGGTCCCAGCTTATTTCCGGTCCTACAGCAGGAATAAATCCAAGATTGAAGCTTACATCACTGTTAAATTTCTTTAAAGCAATTTCAGGAATCGGGTTATCCATAATTCTTATATCCAACATCATATTGCCTTCCTCTGCATAGCTTGCTGTAGCCTCATAGGCTGCTTTAATACCTTCCTTTGCAAAATCCTCAACTGATCTCATGGCACTTTTTATTCCCGCAGAATATCTTGCTTCAACAGTATCCAGCTTCAGCCTTATTGGTTTCATGTGCATTTCAAAACCACCCTTATCACGGGTTATTTCTACTGATGCATTTGTATTAGATATTTCATATCGTGCTTTGTTAATTTTGAATTTCATTGAAATCGGTATGCTTTTAATCTCTAAAAGAGGCTTCATAATTAATAACACTCCCTATAAAAAATTAATTTGCTATTTCATAAAGTCTATAAAACTGTTTTGAAGAATTTTATTTCCCATTGACAATGCCGCATTATACGAGTACTCCTGCATTTTAAATTGAACTATTGCTTCTGCTTTATCAACATATTCTACATTCAGTATATCCTTATTTATATTAAATTGACCGTCTTCATTTCTGGTTTTTAAAAATTCCAAATAATTTGTTTTTGAACCTATGTCGGTTACACTTACCAGTACCTGCTTTTTATTAGTTTCAAAATTGGAGATATACGGTTTAATTTTTTCCATAGAAAATTCATTGCTTCTCAATTCATCTTTAATTTTCCCGATAAGAGAATACAAATTATTGGGAACACCATCATCTGTGCCGTTAATTGTTCCATATCCCATGAATTTTATTCCTGCCATTGACATATCAAAAACAGTATCCTTATTTAATTGACTGCCTGTAAATGTCATACCAAGTCCAAGGTCTATATGAATAGTTTCATTTGATAATTCCTTAAGAATATCCAATTTTGTAGAATCATTCACATTAACTCCCTTATACAGCAGATTACCTGTGCCTTCCTCTAAAGTAAACGGCATTTTATCCTTGCTGGTTCCGCCAAATACATATCTGTCTCCGATTTTTGAATTTAATGTTGTTAATATGGACTCTTGTAAGTTATCCAGATGCTTTGCGATTATTTCTCTGTCATCTGAAGACATAGTACCGGTTATTCCCTTTAAATAAGATGTATATGTCAGCTCCAGATTTTTACTTATTTCTGTTAAATTTGTTTCGGCTGTTGTTAAAAACGAATCAACATCGCTAATATTTGTATCGTACATTTCCGATGCTCTGAATTCTCTTCTCAGCTTATAGGCTTTTATTGCACCTATCGGATCTTCTGAGCCTTTAAAAAATTTTCTCCCTGTTGCTACCTTTTCATTAAGATGATTCATCTCATTTGCCGACTTATTTAAGTTTCTTACATATTTATTTGTCATCATACTTGTAGTAATTCTCATAATAACCTCCTAAACCGCCATTCTATTTATCAAGGTATCCAACATTTCATCTAATGTAGTCATGAGTCTTGCAGCTGCATTGTATGACTTGCTGTAGGTTAAAAGACTGACACCCTCTTCGTCTAAGTTGACTGAAGAATAACTGTTTCTTGCATAATCTATTTGATATTGAGTTTCCGAATATGTATCATAGGATTTTTGAACATCATCTATCTGAATACTTAAATTTGTCGCCGTAAATGAAAAGAATTCCTGCATCTTCCCTTTAAACAATGATACTCCTGATCCAGTTGAAAAATCCTGTTTGCTGTTAAATAATGAAATCATATATAATATATTTTCAGTATTTCCTGAGTTATCTCCTGACGGAGATGCTTTTTTAGTGTTAGTTATGTAAGAGCTGTTTGTTTTAGCCCAGTCATCGTGAATTTTAATATTACCTGCACTAATAGGCTCTCCGTTTCTTGATCCGAAAAGTGGCTTGTCGACAGAATTAATATCATCTCTGTTCGCATCATTCAATAATTGAGCAAATTTATTAGCTAATGTATCCAGCATATTGTCATAGTATTGTATACCGTTATATTCAGGTGTTCCAAAGCTACCCTTTCCATTTAAAAATTTAAGATACCCTGATATTTGACCTTTGTTAATACTATTGGTTATATTAGTTCCTTCGATTGATATATCAATATTTCCCGTAGCCGAGTCCTTTATCATATCCAGGCTTTTAAATGATTCGCCGTTTATTAGATTAACTCCGCTTCCGCCGAGCAAATCTATTGATAAAATATCTATTTCTCTTCCTCCACCTATTGAAATAGGGTTTACCTTTACCTCTATTTCAAGATATGACGATAGCTCGTCAATTAACATATTTCTCTGGTCGTTAAGCTCAAGAGCCGGATTACCGCTAATATTATCTTCCTTTATTTCTTTGTTTAATTTAGAAATATTCTT
>DAIUCB010000082.1:0-10413 GCA_036846385.1 Bacillota bacterium
ACATCAGATGTTCAATGATGCTTTTGGAACAGTAGGCAAAGAATTATATGATAAGCCTCTGAACTACTTCGAGAAGGTGGTTCAGGATCGTTTCGGCATGAGTATCAATGAGCTTTACGCACTACCGGTGAGAAAATAAAATTTATTGTAGTATCTGTTTCTCTATTGTATAATAAAATGTATAAATCCGTGCGAGGAGTGTAAAAATGAGCATATATAAATTAAAAAACGGTCAAGAAGTAATTTTAAGAGAAGCGGATAAAGGTGATGCAAAGGAATTAATTGACTTTTACAATTTTGTCGGAGGTGAGACAGATTTTCTTTCCTTTGGCAAAAATGAATTTAAGGTTACTCTTGAATATGAAGAGGGCTATCTTGAAAAATTAAGAAAAGAAGAAAATTCTATTTTAATACTGGCTGTTATCGAAGGAAGAATAATCGGAGGAGCATCAATTAATTCAGACCAAAAGAGAAGACATAAGCATGTTGGTACGTTGGGAATAGTTATTAAAAAGGAGTTTTGCGGCATGGGCCTCGGCAGGCTTTTAATAGAATATTTGATAGAATGGGCAAAATCAAATGGTATTACAAAAAAAATAACGCTCATTACAAGATGTGATAATTATAAAGCAATAGAGCTATATAAAAAACTGGGTTTTGAAACAGAAGGAGTTTTAAAAAATGAAAACTATGAAAGCGGCAAATATTATGATTGCCTGACAATGGGAATACTATTGTAAACATCTTAAATTTGCTTGAATTGTTTCAGTTAACTGAATTAAAATTTAAAAACTTATATCTATAGCAAGAGAGGAATAATAATATGACCTTCAAAACATTAATTTATCCATTACTTATAATATTTTGCATTTTTATGATATATGCAAATGAGAAAAAAAGAAGACAATATAAAAAAGAAAATATAAATGTATTATTTAGTTTAAATGAAGATGATAAACTTATGAGGCTCATCAGCAGCTTAATGCTTGTTTTTATGATTATTTCATCTGCAATCACTATAATTGATGTTGCTGCAACTAAAGGTATATTTTCTGCAGATGCTTTATTTATATTACTTTTACCTGTAACACTTATAATTTTATATCTGCCTCTATCTAAAAAAAGCAAAATTACAACGCTTGGTATTTTCAAGCGCTCTAATCTGATCAGATGGGAAGATATAAAGGGAATTGATTATTTGAAGCCTGATTCAAAGGGAAAGCACAGAGTCAGAATTTTATATAAAGGACCGTATAAGGATATAATGCAGGTAATTACCTTCAAAAAAGAAGATGAACAGCTTGAACTATTTAAAAATGCTGCAAAAGAGTACAGAAACAATAAAAAGGATAAGAATAGGGATAAGAAAAGTGGACAATAAAAGCAACAAATTTATAGACAGTCATGCCCATCTTGATGACGAAAGATTTGATGAGGACAGAGATGAGCTGATAAAAGCGTTAATTAAAAATGATATAGAGCTGGTGTTAAACCCCGGTGCTGATTTGATAACATCTGAAAATGCAGTCAAATTATCGGAAAAATATGATATGATATATGCGGCTGTCGGTTGCCATCCTCATGACTCTAAAATTATGACAGATGAAACTATGGATAAATTCAGAATTATGGCAAAAAATAATAAGGTCCTTGCAATAGGAGAAATAGGACTAGATTATTATTATGACAATTCGGACAGAGAAACACAAAGGAAGTGGTTTAGAGAGCAGATTAAGCTTGCCAAGGAGCTTGATATGCCCTATATAGTTCATGACAGAGATGCACATGAGGATATAATAAAAATTATGAAAGAGGAGCATTACGACGGCTCCAGAGGCATACTTCACTGCTTTTCAGGAAGCGTGGAAATGGCAAGAGAATTTATCAAAATGGGATTTTTAATAGCACTTGGAGGTCCTGTAACATTTAAGAAGGCAAAAACACCTAAAATGGTAGCAGGTGAAATTCCTTTGGAATATCTTTTAATAGAGACAGATTCACCTTACTTGACCCCTGAGCCCTACAGAGGGAAGAGAAATGAGCCTGCATATGTTAAGCTTGTTGCAGAGGAAATAGCAAAAATAAAAAATGTTCCAATTGATACAGTTAAAAATCAAACAAATATGAATTTTAAAAAATTATTTAATCTATAGCAAAGATTACGGAGATTATAATGAGGAAGCTTAAAAGAGAGTTCTACGACAGAGAAACATTGACTGTAGCCGAGGAGCTTGTAGGGAAGCTATTGGTTCGTTATTATGACGGTAATATATTAAAATGCCGGATAACCGAAACTGAGGCATATATCGGAGCTATAGATAAGGCGAGCCACTGCTATAAGGGTGTAACAGACAGAACTAAGGTTATGTTTGGACCTCCGGGCTACTCATATGTATATTTCATATATGGTATGTATTATTGCCTCAATGTAGTAACGGAAAAGGAAGGCTGCGGCAGCGGTGTTTTAATCAGAAGCGCAGAGCCTGTATTAAATATAGATAAGCTTTGTTTAAACAGGTATAATAAGCATGAAAATGAAATAACAAAATATCAGCTTAAAAATCTGTCAAATGGACCGGGGAAGCTATGCAGAGCATTAAATATAACAAAAAAAGATAATGGTCTGGATTTACTCGGAGAAGAATTATATATTGAGGATGACGGCTACAAAGAATTTACAATAGAAAAAAGTAAGCGAATAAATATTGATTATGCAGAGGAAGCAAGGGACTTCCTGTGGAGATTTACAATTAAAAGAAAATAAAGAACAATAAATTAAAAATGGATAATAAAAAATACAAGAGCTGCTTTTAAAGAGAGCCTTGTATTTTATTATCTATAGGAAGTTATATTTAAACAGAGTAATATATTACATTAGCATTATACTAAGCAATTCTTTTTTTTGTGCTCAATGTGGTTACTGCTATAGAGAATAAGCCGCTGAACACTAGGCTGAAATAATAGCTTATACCTCTCCACAAAATTAATGCTGTTCCAACTATATTTGAATTAAATATATGACCAAGAAGCATTACAAATCCTATTTCGCTGACACCGGCAGTGCCCGGAGTAGGAATAAAGGATACGGCCATATACAGGAAGGACTGCAAACATATTATTTCCAATATACTTGCCCCTTCTAAATTTAATGCTTTATATATGAAAAAGGTAATGCTGAAAAATGCAGTCAATTGAATAAAGGTTATTATAAACATAGTCAAAGTAAGAGGAATATCCTTTTTAAGCTTTCCGATACTGTCTTCATATTCAGAAATAAACTTATGAGCATTAGCAAGTTTTGAATCTATATCCTTAATCAAATGATGCTTATGCAAAAAGCCAAAAATCTTTTCGATAAATCCGATTAATATTTTAGGACGAAGAGCAATTAAGATTATGGTGCTTAACATTACAACATTTATTGTGAGTCCTGTCAGTATGAAAAATGAAATCTTGTTGGAATAGCTTATTATCATATTGATTCTATAAATTGCAAGCAATAATGAATAAATAGTTATTCCGACCTGAAACAGCAGAAATTTGCTGACCAGAACAGCAGTACCTCCGCTTAGCGGCACATTATCATCCTTCATTACATATAATTGTACCGGCTGCCCCCCTGAGGCAAATGGAGTAATGTTGCTGTAATATTGACCTATCATTGTAGTTTTCACTGCCAGCCAAAAGGTTTTAAAAGTCTTTTTCTTATCCGTAAAGGTTGTAATCAAAGAGTAAATCATATATGATTCAAGAAACCAAAATACAAATATAGAAATTACGGCAATAAGAATATATCCTATTCTAATGCTCTTTAAAACCTTATATATCTCAACAATATCGTTATTACCGAATATTACTGCAATTGTCATTATTGCAGATAAAATAATGAATAAAACGCTCAGAGTTTTTTTAATATTAATTTTATTAAACATTTTATCACATCCAATCGTACATAAAATATATCATGCTAAAATAAAATATATCATATGAATATTAAAACAAAATTAATTAAATCTTATAATTTTCTTAAATATATTATGAACCTAATTAATTAATAGTTCCAGCCGGTTTGTTACATTTAAAAATAATAGAGTTTATACGTCTTTATTAAGCAAGTTCAATATATCCTTACTTATTGTATTACTTAAAATATCCTTTGTCAAAGAGTTTTTGTATATAAAAAAAATCATGCAAAATTTTAATATGAGTTAATAAATATCCCTTGACAAAAACGCTTGCAGCAAATATAATTTGATTATCAAAGTATTTGAGGTGATTAGTTTGAACAATCATGATTCTATTAATGAAATACTGGTAAGATTATTTGCCGATATTCTTGATATTGAGGAAAAATGTTTAGGGGTAGGTGAATTTTCGGATTTATCAATAACAGAGATGCATATTATTGACAACATAGGTATTGATAAGGAACGCAACATGTCAAATACGGCAAAGGATTTAAGAATAACATCAGGAACACTGACTACGGCTATCGACAACTTGATTAAGAAGGGCTATGTTGTAAGGCGTCGTTCCAGCAATGACAGACGTGTTGTAATGATTAAGCTGACGGATAAAGGAGTCAGTGCTTATAAAGCTCATGAAGATTTTCATAAGGATTTGGTTATTAGTGCCTTAATGCAGCTTGATGATCATGGAGAAGAGGTGTTAATTAAGGTTTTAACTAATATCGATATTTTTTTCAAAAACAAATATAAGTATTAATCAGCTGAATGTACCTTAACTGAAGCAGTTTTGTTTTATATTTTAATAATGATAAGGGGTAAATAATTATGGCAATAAGAATAGTAATAGATTCCACATCAGATGTAACACGGGAAATAATAGAAAAACATAATCTTGTAATGGTGCCCTTGACAGTCAATTTCGAGAATAAATCTTATTTGGACAAGATAGAGCTAAGTACAGAGGTTTTCTTTGAAAAATTGGCTGCAGCAGAAAAGCTGCCTACTACATCTCAGGTTTCACCGGGTACCTTTGTGGAAGCCTTCAGCGAAATATTGATAAAGGGTGATGAGGTACTGGGCATATTTTTAGCTTCTGAATTCAGCGGTACATATGAATCAGCACGAATGGCAAAGGATATGATAGGAAGCGATAAAATACATATTATTGATTCAAGAAGTGTTTGCTTAGGAACCTTTTCTTTAATACTGGAGGCAATCGAGCTTGTAAATCAAAATAAAAATATTGATGAAATAGTCGAGATTCTGGAAGACATAAAAAATAAAATAGTAGCAGTTGCAGGACTGGATACATTAAAGTATCTGGAGAAAGGCGGACGGCTGTCAAAGGGTCAGGCTGTTATGGGTTCTATTCTTAATATTAAGCCTATTATCGGAATCAAGGATGGAAAGCTGACCGTAATAGATAAAATCAGAGGCAAAAATAAAACTATAAAGTGGTTTGACAATTGGATTGAGGAAAATAAGTTTGATTTGACAAATAAAACAGTTCTCCTTTTCCATGCAAGAAGCTATGATCAGCTGAAATCTTTAAGAGAAGCAATCGAAGAAAAATATAAAATAAAAAATATAATAGAGGCAGAGATTGGTCCCGTAATAGGTACCCATGCAGGTCCCGGAGTATTGGCAATAGGGTTTTTAAACAAATAAAATTTAGTAAAAATATAGTAAAAATATCATAAAGCACAAGAACAAATGTTTGACAAACATAAGTTCTTGTGCTATTATTTTTGTATAAAAGTAAATTTTTTTTCGATTATATAAAAAACAAGGATTGCAAGGGTGTAATGGTCTTGCTGTCAAGGTGAAAATTATGGATGATGGTATATTTGAAAAGCTTAAAATACTTGCCGATGCGGCAAAATATGATGTCTCATGTGTTTCCAGCGGTGTTGACAGAAAAAACAGTAATACCGGCGGTATAGGAAATGCCTCTGCTCAGGGTATTTGTCATGCATGGTCCTCTGACGGAAGATGTATTTCACTTCTGAAAATACTTATGACTAACGATTGTATTTATGATTGTCAATACTGTGCAAACAGAGTAACCAATCCGATTAAAAGAGCATCATTCACTCCTGAAGAAATAGCAGAGCTGACAATTCAATTTTATCGAAGAAATTACATAGAAGGCTTGTTTTTAAGCTCGGCAGTGTATAAAAGCCCGGACAATACAATGGAGAACATATGTAAAACACTGGAGCTTATCAGATACAGGTATAACTTTTGGGGATATGTACATGTTAAGGCTATACCAGGTGCGGACCCATTGCTGATTCAAAGAGCAGGATCACTGGCAGACAGGATGAGTGCAAATATTGAATTGCCTTCCAAGGAAAGCTTGAGAATACTGGCTCCTCAGAAAAAAATAGAAAAGCTCATACAGCCGATGGCACAAATTAAAAATGCAATAGCGTCCTCCCTTGAGGATAAAAGGAGCTTTAAAAGTACGCCTCGTTTTGTGCCCGGAGGTCAATCTACCCAAATGATTATAGGAGCAACTCCCGACAGTGATAAAACAATACTAAATCTTTCTCAAAATTTATACGATAGGTTCAGCATGAAGCGAGTTTTTTTCTCTGCCTATATTCCTGTTAATGCAGGCTCAAATCTGCCTGCAATCAGTACTATGCCTCCCCTTAAAAGAGAGCATAGGCTTTATCAGGCAGATTGGCTTATGAGGTTTTACTATTTCAAGGCAGAGGAGCTGTTTACCGAAATAGATAATAATCTGGATCTGGAATTCGACCCTAAAATTATGTATGCCTTCAGAAATATTGACAAATTTCCGATAGAGATAAACAAGGCTTCCTATGAGGAGCTGCTTCGCATACCCGGTCTTGGTGTAGTGAGTGCGAGACGGATTATACAGGAAAGGAAAAATGCCGAGCTTTCCTATGAATCCTTGAGAAAAATGAAAACTGTCCTTAAAAGAGCAAAATATTTTATAACTGTAAAGGGTAAATATTATGGAAATACTAAGCTTGAACCTGACTCAATCAAGGAGGAGCTAAGGTTGAAGGAGGTACAAAGACAGCTAAGTATTTATGATTTTATTTGATTTAGAAAAAGAGGGAATTATGGACTATCTCTATGACGGTACCTTTGAAGGACTGTTAACCTGCATTTATTATCATTATAAAATCAAAGAAGCAACAGGCATCTATGATATATCAAGCTATCAGCAGTCTATAGTCAATCAATCAACTGCTGTTGTGACTGACAGAGATAAGGCAAAAATCGTATCTGATGCGGTAATCAACAAAATATCCGAGGAAGCCTATGTATATATATACTATTGTTTTTTGTCATGTGCGAAATATAAAGAAAATCAAATATTGGAGTTTCTTAAATTTGCTTTTAAATATGGTAAAAACACCATGAATTTTTTCACACACGAAAAGGTTTTTCCTATTAAGCAAATCTACACAAAGGTAGCAAGAGAAGAACATAGATTTCTCGGTATATTGAGGTTTGCTGATGTAGGGGGAGTGCTATATGCCAAATACAGCCCCGATAACGATATAACCATTTTGCTGATAGACCATTTTGCCGACAGATATAAATATGAGAGATTTATAATCCATGATGAAAAACGCAGGAAAGCAGCCGTATATTCAGAGGGCGCTTATAGACTTGAAGATGTTGATATATCAGGCGATATAGAATATTCAAAAGCTGAGAAACTCTTTCAAAGCTTATGGAAGCAATATTTTACGGATTTAGCAATAACCGAAAGAAAGAATATTGATTTGCAATTTCAATTTGTACCGGGCAGATACAGAAAAAATATGGCAGAGTTTAAGTGATAATCAAACTCTGCCGTTTTTTTATTTATTAGCTCCAAGCCTTATTCTATAATTAAATCTGTTTTCTCTTCGTCATTAACAGTAACTGTTACAGTACTGTTTTCCTTTATTATACCCTTAAGATACATTTCTGCAATTTCATCCTCTATATATTTCTGAATTGCACGTCTCAAAGGTCTTGCTCCATATTTAGAGCTGTAGCCCTTTTCTAAAATAAAGCTTTTCATTTTTTCTGTCACATTAATGGTGATTTTCTTATCCTTACCTTCTTTGACAACCTCGTTAATCATCAATTCAACAATTTGACTTAATTCTTCCTTTGACAATTCGGAAAATACCACAATGTCATCTATTCTGTTTAAAAATTCAGGTCTGAAGGTCTGTCTTAAGGCATCCTTTACCTTTGCTTCCATTGCATCATATTCTTTATTTCCGAATCCGATTTTATTGACCTTAATGCCGTTGCCTGCATTTGAGGTCATAATTATTACTGTATTTTCAAAATTGACGGTTCTACCCTGACTGTCGGTTAATCTTCCATCCTCCAGAATCTGCAGCAGTATGTTAAATACATCCTCATGAGCCTTTTCAATTTCATCCAAAAGAATGACAGAATAAGGCTTTCTTCTGATTTTTTCCGTTAAAAAGCCTGCTTGATCAAATCCTACATAGCCCGGAGGTGCACCAATTAGCTTTGAAACAGTGTGCTTTTCCATATATTCCGACATATCCAGCCTAATCATAGCTTCTTCATTTTCAAACAGCTCATAAGCCAGAGTTTTTGCAAGCTCGGTCTTTCCAACTCCAGTAGGACCTACAAATATAAAGGAGGAAGGCTTTTTCTTTTTTCTGAAGCCTGAACGGTTTCTCCTTATTGCACGTGCCAGACTTGTAACAGCCTGATTTTGACCTATTACTCTCCTATGCAGTCTATCCTCAAGATGAATAAGCTTTTCTGCTTCAACCTCATTGATTTTTTGTACAGGAATTTTTGTCCATGATTCTATAACATAAGCGATATCTTCAACAGTGAGATGAACATTTTCGCATTCCTTTGACAATTCATTTATTTTTGCTTCAATACGTATTTCATTGACCTTTAATTGGGCTGCTCTTTCATAGTCATCGCTTTCTGCAGCCTCTTCTTTTTCATCTCTTATTTTAACTAATTCAGCCTTTAATGCTTCAAGCTCAACTAATCCTTTATTTTTTAAATTTGCTCTTGAACCTGCTTCATCAAGCACGTCAATAGCCTTATCGGGTAAAAATCTGTCTGTTATATATCTTTCCGACATAAAAACAGCCTGCTCAATTACATCATTGGAAATTTTAACCTTGTGAAAATCCTCGTAATAATCCTTTATACCCTTCAATATTTCAATTGAATCCTCAACAGAAGGTTCGTCAACTATAACCGGCTGAAATCTTCTTTCAAGGGCAGTATCCTTTTCGATATGCTTTCTGTATTCATCAAGTGTCGTTGCACCGATAACCTGAACCTCACCTCTGGCAAGAGCAGGCTTCAATATATTGGCGGCATTCATTGCACCGCCCTCTGCCTCTCCGGCACCTACGATGTTGTGAACCTCGTCGATTACGATTATTATATTGCCCGCCTTCTTAGCTTCGTCAATTATAGCTTTCATACGAGACTCAAACTGTCCTCTGAATTGAGTACCTGCAACTACTGCAGTTAAATCAAGGAGATATACCTCAGTATTAAAAAGCTTAACAGGAACCTGCTTTTCGGCGATTCTGACAGCCAGACCCTCAGCTATGGCAGTTTTACCGACTCCGGGCTCACCTATTAAAACAGGATTATTTTTAGATCTCCTGTTCAATATCTGAACTACTCTGTCAATTTCTCTCTGCCTGCCAATAATTCTGTCTATTTCGCCATATTTAGCTTGGTCGGTAAGATTAGTTCCGTAGGTATCAAGATATTTGTATTTTTTTCTTTTAATCTTTTCCTTTACCCTCGTCCCTACACCTGAGCTGCCGCCTGCAGAGCTGCCTTCGGTTTCGTCATCCTCTTCAGGCTGAAACTCTCTGCTTGCAGAGTTGCTTATACCTGAAAAGGCAGAATTCATAAAGTTCATCAATGAATTCATATTTCCTTTTTTATCTTCTGAATCTATATTATTTGAATCCCCGGTCAATTGATCAATATCCATTTCACCCATTATTTCAGAAAGTTGACTGTTAATATTATCAAAATCCTCGGGATTTATTCCACTTTGCTTCATTATTTGGTCCATCGGTGCTATACCCTGCTTTTTAGCACAAGGAATACAAAGTCCTGTGGTTTGCATTTTTCCATCTAAGATTTTATTGACATATATAACTGCAATATTTTTTTTACATACTGAACACAACATTAAATCATCTCCTCAATGCAAGTCTACTTTGTCCAATCATAATTATACATCATATATTATTAACCAATGTTAAAAATAAATTATATTATATTTATTTATATATATAATAGATTATTATAATACATCTTTCTTAAAAAATCATTAAAAATATTTTTGAAAAAACTCTTGACATATTTTGCAATAAGTAATACCTGACTTTGGTATCAGACATTAAAAAATGGCGATAACTCTTAAATAAAA